>JACZYD010000086.1 GCA_022571255.1 Bacteroidota bacterium | reverse complement strand
TCAATTCCGCGGGATCAATACATCCTCGGAAAACTTTTTGGTTCGTACATCGCCCTCGTCGTGCCGCTCATGATTCCCATCCTGATCGGCTGTTTATTGTTGCCGATTCTGGGTGTGCCGATGGACGCCGACTCCTGGCTCCGCCTTGGATTGATCATCGTACTTGGTTTTCTGTATATCGGCGTGTTCTTGACCTTGTCCGTTTTTGTTTCGGCGATGACAAAGCGCTCTTCCTCTTCGTTCCTGATGCTTATCATCGTATGGATCTTCGCGGTCTTGATCATTCCAAGGAGCGCCGTTTTGTTCGCTGCGCGCGCTTCCAATGTGCCCAGTATCAGCGAGATAGACTACGAAAAAGGCGCCGGTCAAAAGCAGATTAATGCCGAGAGGAATGAAGCCAGCCGGAAATGGCGGAAGGACACCGAAAGTCTTTCAAAGACCAATCCGAAACAATTCGGAGAAGTGCAACGCGAATTCTTCCGACAGTTGACGAACGAGACCGAAAAAAAAATGGGAGAGATGCACGCTCGAATCAACGAAAACAGAGAGAACAGAGCACTTGAGAGACAAAGAACAGCTCTTTCGCTGGCCAGAATATCTCCAACAGCCTCCTTCTCGATCGCGGCTTCCGAACTTGCCTCGACGTCCCTCTCGCTCAGGACAGCCTATCTGGCATCGGCAAAAGATTACCGGCCCATATTCAACCAGTTCATGCCGAACTTTAATGATGAACGGGTCGACATTCCGGGCGGGATCGACCCGGAGAAACTCCCTGTTTTCCAGTTCGAGCCGCCGACGACCCGCGCGGCGATTGCCGCCTCAATCCCGGATTTCGGACTGCTGATTCTTTTCAACATCGTCTGGTTTGCGGGCGCTTTTGTGGCTTTTCTGAGGTACGACGTGAGGTGAAGATTATCAGTCGAAACAATTATACGGGAGGTAGGGCATGATCTGGACACTGATTGAAAAAGAACTGAAGTCGATTATTAAGAGTCCGAAGTTCGCGGCGACCTTCGGCGTCTGCGCGGTCTTGATTCTGCTCAGCCTGTTCATCGGAATACAGGAATACCGGGTATCCGTGGCGCAGTACGATGCGGCCAGAGAGCTTGTCAATCAGGAGATCGGGGAGGCTACGAATCCGTGGCAGTTAGGACATCTTGTATTCAGGCGTCCCGATCCGATGCAAATATTCGTCTCTGGCGTGACGTATGATATAGGGCGATCCTCGAATATCGCACGTGGCACCGATATTAAAATTGAACAGAGCCCATACTCTATTGACCCTGTTTTCGCGGTCTTCCGGTATCTCGATTTTGCCTTTATCGTGCACGTGGTACTCTCCCTTCTTGCGATCGTTTTCACGTACGACTCGGTAAATGGCGAGCGGGAAAATGGAACGTTGAAGCTGGTCCTCTCCAATTCGGTACCACGGGGTCATTACCTGTTCTCAAAACTGGTGGGTTCATGGATAGGGCTTACCGTCCCTATTCTTTTATCGATTTTAATCGGGGCGCTGTTACTACTCATCTATCGGGTACCCATGCAAACGATAGAGTGGATCAAATTACTTGCGCTCGTCGGGGTTTCCGTGCTGTATTACTCGTTTTTTATCACGGCGGGACTATTTGTCTCGTCTCTTACCCGGCACAGCTCCGATTCCTTCCTGATTCTGCTGATTCTCTGGGTGTGTCTCGTCCTGATCGTTCCGCGAGGCGCAACGATGGCAGCCGAGCAACTTGTGAGCGTTCCTTCGATCGCAGATCTGCAGAGTCAGAAAGATCGATATGTGATGGAGGCCGGCTGGGAGCAGCAAAGGGAAGTGAAAAAGATCATGCCCTGGCAAAAGATCACGTCTTCCATGAGCGCTGAGGAAAGCGCCGAATGGTGGAAAGTCAACCGGCCGAGATTTACGGAGATACAAGATTCTCTTGGAGAGATTAGAAAGGCAAATATCGCCGAGTTCAACAGGCAGTTGAATGAGGGTCGCAGTAATCTTCAGGCTGAGCAGGAAAGACTCGCCTTCCGCTTATCCCGCTTTTCGCCTGCGTCTACCTACAAGCTGGTCGCCATGAATCTCTGCGGAACAAATACGTCGATGAAAGCGCGCTACGAGGAAAAGATGTATCAGTATCGCGAAGCCTTCCGTATCTATCAGGATGCCGAGATCGAGTCGTGGCAGAAACGGTGGGCCGAGGTGCGCAAGGCTGGAGGAGTATTCAAAAACGAGCCACTTGACGCAAGCGGCATGCCTCGGTTTGAGCCCCCCGTAGAGAATGTCTCACAGGTTTTCCAGGCATCCATCTTTGACTTCGGACTCCTGTCGATTTATACCATCCTGGCGTTCGGCGGCGCATTTCTGGCATTTGTGCGCTACGACGTGCGGTAAGCGCTACGACGTGCGGTAAGCGCTACGACCTGCGGTGAGCGCGACACGGCACTCGACAAGGCAGCCACTCACGGCGCACTGCACGGCATCTGGGGCGATAAAACGCTACGAGATCGCCGCAACGATACTGGGGACGAAGAAATTCGCCGTCAAGTTTGGCATCTGTTTTTTCCTGAACCATGAAAAATGCCCGGATCAACAATATGCCTCGAAAGAGTGACTCCTCGGCAGGCGCAGTACCAAACAGTTGACTCACCAATCGTCCGATCCCGGCCTAAATCCCTTTGATCCAGATGGGATTGAGGGAGAGGCCGTCACCGGCCGTAAGTGCGACAAGAACAGCTGCAATCTGAAGTGCCCGCCATATCGCCATTACACCGATGACGCTCGGTTTAAATCCAGATCGTCTCAGTCCGATGTCCGATGTCCGAAAGCGTCCGTGTAGCGGGCCAGTATATCAGAACCAATGTCATCAAAAGAACCGACAAGCCGCCGATCAGATTCGGAAACACGAGCCCATGGCCGCGGGCGTGCTGGCAGCGGCTGAATTCGAAGCAGCCACTTCTGCCCTACCGCTTATAAACGATCCCGTCTTTCATCACGAAGGCAACGCGCGACAATACACCCACGTCCTCGAGCGGGTTGCCGTCCACGGCAATCAGGTCGGCCAGCTTCCCGACTTCAACCGTGCCTAACTCGTTATTGAGATTCATGAGCTCAGAATTCACTACCGTCGCGGCCCGCACCGCCGCCGCAGGAGTCATTCCGTACTCGACCATTTTTGCAAAATCGATGGCATTGTCCCCGTGCGGCAAGGCTCCGGCGTCGGTTCCGTAACCGATCCGCACGCCGACAGCAAGAGCGCGGGCAAAGACCCGCCTGTGGGAGTCCGTGATCGCTTTCTCGCGCTCGGTCATCTTCGCGTCTGCATTCGCGGGGAAATAAACCGTAATGGTCGGAACCCAGAACGTGCCGCGCTCCACCATTAAATCCAGCGTCGCATCGCCGAGTAACATTCCGTGTTCGATGGACCGAACGCCCGCCTCCACCGCTGCGTGGGCGGCGTGGCCCCCGTAGGCATGCGCCGCCACGGGAATACCAAAACGGGCGGCTTCCGAAACCACGAGCCTGATTTCGTCGTCCGTGAACTGCGGAAGCGGCTCCATATTCTCCAGGTTGATGTGCCGCGTCGTACCTGTCGCGTAGAGCTTGATCCAGTCGGTGCCGTATTTGACTTGCTGCCTCAACGTCTTGACGATCTCGGCCGGAGAGTCGGCGAGAGCTCCGAACTGAGGCACATCGATCTGCGGTGCCAGTCCGTCATTGTTCATATAACCACCCGTGATGCTGATCGCGAGCGTCGCAACCTGCATTCGGGGCCCGATAACAAGCCCGTCCTCGATGGCATCACGGAGCGCGATGTCCGCCCAATCTGCTCCCTCGGAATCGATATCCCGGATTGTGGTAAATCCGGCCATCAGAGTGGCCCGCGCCGCAGCAACCCCTTCGATAGTCCGGTACGGTATGGATTTGTACAGAATGGGATTGTTGGAGGCGTAATCGGGCGTGATCAACTCATGCGTATGCGCATCAATGAGCCCAGGAAGCACGTATTTGTCCGAAAGATCGATAACGGTCGCGCCCGCAGGGATCTGCACGTCCACGCCCACCGCTTCGATCCGGTTGCCGCGGACCACGACTACCGCGCCCTCAATCAGGCGCCCATTTTCGACGTCCACGACGGCTTTTGTTCGGATGGCGGTAACGGCCCGCGAATCGGGGACTTGAGCCAGGGCGCCCGGAGCCGCGACGGCGAACAACAGGCACAGCAGCACAGAAACAGAGCGAGAACAGAACAGCGAATGAATCATGATCGTAATGTTTTATTCCGATTTTCGAGGATCATGGTCGGAAAGCAGCCAGACCATATTCAATAATAAGGAAGTTCCAGCTCGGACGTCAGCTCGACCGTGACTACCCCGCCGTAACTACTCGACCACGACGGCTCTACCGTGATTTCCCTGCCGAGGCTACTCGACCGTGACTACCCCGCCGTAACTACTCGACCACGACGGCTCTACCGTGATTTCCCTGCCGAGGCTACTCGACCGTGACTGCCCTGCCGTAACTACTCGACCACGACGACTCTGGTGCCGGCAATGATATCATGGATACAGCGGCGATCGTCCTTGAAAATAAAGAGCACATCAACGAGGGATACCATACCTCCGATGAGCGGAATCATGGTGACAATCCATATAGGCAAGTACCGCATTAGAATCAGGGTTTGAAGGCTCGGGACATCATTGTATAAATCGGCAATCCGTATGCCGACCACCTTTTTACCCACCGTCTGTCCATTTTCCTTCAGAAAATAGCCGTGAACCAGCAGGAAAAATGCGAGCCCGAATACCACGGAGACAAGGATGTACATCAGTGGAAGTCCTGATTCGGTGCCGACGTATTTCGCCAGAAAGAAAAAATACACAGGGACTCCGATAAACAAACCGATGAGCCCATCGATCATCGTTGCCGCCAGTCTTTGACCGCGGCCGGCAAGCTCATATTCTTCGCAGCCCGGATTATCGTTTTCGCCCTCCCGGACATCTGCATTCTCGTCGTTCATAACATTCTCCGTGGTTGCTGTATTTGAGACCTGGCGCACGTTGGACGTGGCGCGCCTCATACATAATCCACGTCAGGCATGGCCCAAGGGGTCGCGATTACAACATAGTACGAAGAACCGGTCTACTTCTCTTTCAACTTTCTGTCGGTAGAAGTTGTAATTTTTCTGTCGGTAGAAGTTGTAATTATATTGAAGCGAAGTGTGATATCCTCTTTTGGACGAATCGAACGTGTTTCTCGTCTCATCAGCGACTGGCGAGATTGATGGCCCTTTCCGTATTGTGGTCCTCGTGCAATATTTGGGGCCAGGATCTGGTTCAGACGCAGCCTGGCAGAGTTTCGTAGGCTGAAAACGGATAGGATGAAGGAGCAACTCGTAACCAATTTAAGACGGCTGAATCTTCTCGTGCATGTTTTGGTGGACACGATCGTAGGGTATCGCGGCACGCAAAGGTCAAAGTGAATGGATTCGCACACCCCGATATTGAATTACTTCTCTTGATCGTCGAGATTTGTTTACTTTCGAGTCCAGAACTCTCACCAAAGAGTGACCGTGTAGATGATTGGCACCACCATATCTCACTATCGCATCGACGAGGAGATCGGCCGCGGAGGAATGGGTGTCGTCTATAAAGCAACGGATACGAAGCTTGATCGGAGCGTGGCGCTGAAATTCCTGCCGAAAGACCTTTCTGCAGACGAAGAAGCGAAAGTACGTTTCATCCAGGAGGCCAAATCTGCCTCGAGCCTCGACCATCAGAATATTTGCACCATCCACGAGATCGGTGAAGACGAGAATGGCACCGTGTTCATCGCTATGGCATACTATGAGGGGCAGACCATTCGAAAAAAAATCTCGGACGCCACGGTCGGAATTGAGGATGCGATTGATTATGCCATTCAAATCTCGAAAGGTCTCGCCGTGGCGCACAAGGCCGAAATCATTCACAGAGATATCAAGCCAGGCAACCTGATGGTTACCGGCGACGGCGTCGTCAAAATTCTTGATTTCGGGTTGGCAAAGGTGTCAGGCTCATCGATTACCCGCGAGGGAAAACGATATGGAACGGTTCTCTACATGTCTCCCGAGCAGGCAAGGGGTGAACGTGTTTCTCCGGCTACAGATCTCTGGTCTCTTGGAACAGTGCTCTATGAGATAGCGACCGGCATCAGACCCTTCGATGCCCCTTATGAGAGCGCTATTTTTTATGCGATAATTAATGCCGATCCGGTTCCACCATCCGAACACAATCCGGACATTCCGCCTGCCTTGGAGCAAATCATTCTGCGGTGCCTGGAGAAGACTATCTCGGGTCGGTATACATCGGCGGAAGACCTGGTAAAGGATCTCGAACGATTACGGAGCGGAGACACGGCGACCCTGACGACCGCCGACTCTGAAATCAAAAAGCAGGAGAGAAAAAAAATCAAGATTCCTCTCGGGACCGCATTTTTATTCGTAACCCTACTCTTGTTATTCAGCATACCGAGTGTAAATGAGTGGGTGTTCCCACCTGTTAAGTCACTCCGTCGCCTGAACGGCATAGCCGTTTTCTCAACACTGACCCCGGCTGACAGCCTTGCCAATCTTCCCGTTGTCGATGGTATTGTTCATCAGGTGAGCAACCAGTTGTTGAAACTTGAAAGAAGTCAGAGTACGTTTTGGAGAGAAGCTTACTCGAGCATCCTGGCGAGAAGAATTCAGTCATCCGAGGACGCTGAACGAACCGTCCATACCGGACACACACTTCTGGTGAGTCCGACCGTTTCAGACGATTTCATCAACCTCAACCTGTCTCTGACGGATTCAAGGTCCGGGGAACTGATCGAATCACAGGCCCTCACATTTCGGCTCGGTTCCCTCGCTCAGTTTCAGAGTGCTATTCGAAAGGCGATTGGAGAATTAATCGGAGTCTCTGGCGCGCAGAATGAAGGAGAAGGTCAGAAAATGAAAGAGATTGATTCTGGTCTTGCCTTTTCCGTGCTCGAAGCTGATGGTCGTTTGTTGCGATACGGAACGGGAGATAATGTTGCTCTCGCAATCGAGATGTTCGAATTCGTCGTGAAAGAAGCTCCACAATTTGCCTATGGACATTCCAGGCTCGGTTACGCACATTGGATCAACTACTTTTTTACGTCGGATGAAGGGGCCGCTGAAAATGCCTTATTGTCACTCGACCGGGCGATATCACTCGACTCTCTCTCACCAGGATACCATGATCTCAGAGGGGCTATTATGGCCAGACTCGGACGACCTGACGAAGCGGAGTTCAGCTTCAGACGGGCATTGTCTCTCGATTCACTCGATCGGAATGCCTACACACAACTGGCTGAGGCTCTCGAGAAAAGAGGGGACCTGATTGAGGCAGAAGAGGTGTACGTGGCGTCCGTGGAGGCAGTACCAAACTACTGGATGTTCTGGAAGGACCTAGGCATGTTTTACAACGATCACGCCCGTTATGCTGAAGCAGCCGAACAATTTCAGCAGGTTATCCGACTCGCACCGCTCTACGCCTGGGGATACAATAATTTAGCGGTTCAGTACCAGAACCTCGGTGGGATGGAGATCGCGGCTGAGTCGTTGTACTATCAAGCCGCCTCGGTTAATCCTGACGCAATTCGAGCGAAAGCGGTGGCTTTTTATAACCTGGGGGGTATCAACTACAGAAGGGATGAGTTCAGTGAGGCCGCCAACAAGTACCGGGAGTCCCTGGATCTTGACAGCACATATTATGACGGCTGGAGCGATCTGGGCAACGCTCTTTACTGGTTGAACGACGGCACAGGTGCCGCACAATCATGGGAACGCGGTGTGATCCTCGCAACAGAGGCTCTTTCATCGACGCCAAATTCAGTTTCGGCGCTTCGGAATCTGGTCGAAACTTATGCCAGACTGGGTGAAAATGATCAGGCCTTGGAAGCCATCCAGAAATTGCTCGATGTGCCAGGACGTTCGCCTCGTTCGCTCGCTTTAATAGGGAAAGCATATGAAATAATGGGGCAACGTGATGAGGCGCTCTCTTTCATACTCAGAGCACTGGACGAGGGCTACAGCGACGAGGCGATCAAGGCATCACGCTGGCTTGACGAACTCAGATCCGATCGGCGATACCTGTGTCGTTTTGAAGGCGTACCTTGCTAATTCGGGTATTCTTTCTTAAATACTTGGCGTGGGCTGCTAACTGTTTTGCACCCAACACAATTCGCGCGAGTTTCCGTGTCGCGCAGAGACTAACTTGAACTGTTCGAGGATGACACAATGGCATCAAAAACAACATACAAGTTTACTTTCAGGCTTTTGCCTAAAAGCGATATTTCGTCCATATACTGCAAGTATGTAGCGATAGCAGCGTCGGTATTCGTCGTTTTAGCTATAATTGAAAGATGGTTCGAACCGAGATTTTTTGGTCCGTTCGATTGGCTATTCCTCTCTGTACTGGCTGCCAATTGTTCACTGATATCGATTGCGTGCGCGAGTTCAGGCACACCGACCGAAGGGGAAGGTGAGGGCAATGCCGAAGAGGACAAGAATCCGAATATCCCTTTACCTTTAGAAGACCTATAACACGCGATAGGCGAACAGTATGACGTAATAAGGGAGACCTTCCGACAAGAAGGAATTTCCCGGATCAGGCGCGAGACTTCGGATCAATACAAATTCAGTTTCGCCGTCTGCTGTCCGTACCGACTCTCCGGCATCCAGAGTGAGCTTTTCACCCCGGTACTGGACGGTTACGAGCGAGGTATCCGGACCGGTGGGCGAATTCTGACTGATTGTGAGATGCAGCTCGGAAATCGTACGAACATATAGTTGAGTCGATCCATCGGAGAGATAGAACAGCAGAATACGGGTAGAGTCGGTTGTGAGGCCGATCATCTGACGCAGCGAGCCCATGTTTGTGGTTTCGTCGTAAACCATACGTAGATCTGTAGCGGAAGCTGCTGCGTCGACGACCCCGTGATCTGACGGAAGTCTGTATCGAAGCTCGAACGCTCTGAACGACGCGTCAAAGTTTCCCGCAAGGTGATCATCCTGAACGTCCGAAAAGGTAACAGGACCCGAGTGATGCTCGACGCTGTCCATGCGGCTAATTCGAAAAAAAACGTCTCCGGTCGAAACAGGAGAAACAGCGTGAACGGCATTGTCGTCGATGTGGGCCACTGTGTTCAAACTGGAGTCCGCACCGTTGCTGTCGGCCATACCGTTGCTGTCATCCGCACCGTTGCTGTTTTCCTCACCAGATCCGCCGAAACCCGATTCGACATCATCGAAATCCGATTCTTCCGAGAGATCTCTTGGAATGAGTACGAGGGGCGGCAATCTGTCTTCTTCAAACGCGCGAATCCAGGTTTCAACCGCAGCAGAATCTTGAACGGCATGCAAAATCTGAATCAGTTCATCGGGGAAATTCTTGTACCTCGGATCGACCGGTCGCTGCGGCTGGCATCCTGCGATTATAAACATCGAAATAACAAGAAAAACCGTTAATCCGACTTGACTGAACATGACCATTCGCAACCGAATCCGTATTATTTGCTTAGTTTTCTTCACCATTTTCCTCCGGGCCTCGATAATTGAGGGCGCACCAGTTGCAAAAATCTTCCGAAATGGGCGGCCATCGGTCGTCAATACAGTCGTTTTGATCCGGCGGTTGAGCTGGACACGGTTTCGCCGCAACACCAAGATCCACTGCATCCAGATCGTGATTCCAGTTTACTGCGATGAAATCGCATACTCCCAGCGGTTCATCCAGGTTTGTTTTTACGAGTTTGGCACCCATTCCATCGGAATAATCCACATACTGTTTTACAAAATTATTAATCACATTACCATACAGTTCCTTTACGCCTGCCTGTCCGTAAAACAGTGGGAAACACACCGGTCTCTGCAACCTGACACGGTAGCCCTGACCCAGACGATCCATCCACGAATAACTCATAACGCTGTTGTAGTTGGGTCGAGTGGTACTGACATCGTCATGGCCACCATGTCTCTGTTTCAGGTTGTGCCCCAGTTCGTGCATCAGGATAGACGCCTGGCTTTTTACGAGGTATTTAGGCAAGTTTGACAACACAAAATCGTCAAATGACACGATCAAGTCGTCGCCTGGGCCCGTAATGATGGTGTTATTGTTGCCTACCGCAGCATCACTAATTCCGCTGTTTCCGTTTGGACGCCTATTCGCCCAGATGCCATAATGGAAATAGTCTCCGACGGACGCATAGTTGATATTCTCCGATTTCAAGATGCCGTAATACTCGTCGGGCGAAACACTGGATCCAAAATTATCCATCGCGTTTGTGAAGTCGATGGTGTCATAGAACGGGACAGTTCCTGACGCATCGATATACAGGTGTATTCCATTCGTCCCTCCTGCGTTCAATATGGGCGCCCCGGCAAAAGCCATCTGGACGGCTTTCAAGGACGAATCTTTCGGCGGATGATCGAGACCGGCCATGACGTCCAACTCAAGAAAAATGTCTCTTCGGAATGGATTTGCCCCGATAGCGGAAAAGAAAAAATCGGGGCCGTTCAAGTTGTCTGTGTCGAACCCGTTGATTTCAATATGATCCGGAATATTGTCTCCATCGCTGTCCATAGTGATCTCATCCATGGGCAGTGTATACGAAAATGGGTCGGTTACCTGTTGATCCAGATTTCTGACTCTGATTACGATTGTACTTCCGGCATCTATTTCGAACGACAGCGAAACCAGGGCCGAATAGTGGTAGATGGGGAAATCAAGCGTAGCGGGATCGATGTCGAATAAATTATTATTCAGTGTTCGATACGTAAAAGAAGGGTGGATAACGTTTCCTATCTCCACGGTTGCGCCAATATCAATGTTGGCACCCTGAATAAGAAGCCAGGTGTTGACCCTTCCTGAGGAAGGAAACCACGTTCCTGCCAGAGTTACATGGTCAATTCTGGGAGCGACAGAAGGACGGGGCTCGGTGACCGTGAATTCGATAATATTGGACCGTCCTCCATACCCGATCAGTTGCACTGCATGAGGTCCAGTGCCAGCACCGGTTGGCACAGAGAATTGTTTGATTCCCAGAAAAGTGTACGCGAGATTTCTCTCGTTCTGGGATTCCGCATCCCAGGCCACAGCGTACCATGAGCCTGTTGCCGTAAAGGAAACAATGGATCGTGCTGGGCCACTCTCCGGCGCCACAAGAACGAGTTTCGGCCTGCATCCTTGAGGGCTGCAACTTGATACTGCAACCAGGCAGGCAAAGACAATCGGAAATCGGATCCTGTGTCTTGGAGATGTCATAATCGCATCAGTACTGCAATAAAGTGATACGCTGCCACTTAATTACCGTAATCCGAAGACAAATTGCAAATTGATTCAGCCTTTCTCTGTCGGGCAGGCGGCGACAGTACAACAGCAGAGTACGCCTGTGTTCATCGATCTAATATATTTTCGACACTGCCAGAGGGTGTGCAGCCTCACTTCACATCTGCATCAGCATCTGTCTTCGTTCAACCTGGCATCGAATAAATTCGTGCGGAAGTGCCGACAAATCAATACTTTGTCCCCACGAGAACACCCCACTAACTCCGAAGACACCATGCGCTACACAAGTTTTGTCAATATCGATCGAACCCCTCGTAACGGCACTTTCACCACATGCACGAATCCGGGTCTCCAACTCGCCCTGTTTTTTGCCCTGACAGTCACCGTCCTTGTTTTTGCCTTGACTCCGCGTCTCGCGCAAGGTCAAATCACCGCCATACGGGCCGGTCACCTCATCGATCCGGCCACCGGCACCGCCGCCACCAATCAGATCATTCTCGTAGAGCGGGATCCTGAGAGAGGCACGAGCGAAATCCTCGAAATCGGCGGCGATGTGGTCATTCCCGACGGCGCAACCGTCATCGATCTTTCCGACCAGTGGGTGCTACCCGGCCTGGTTGACGCGCACGACCATCTGGGCATCACATACAAAGAGGATCCCGAAAGCTGGTATTATTATTTCACCGTAATCATGGATTCGACGCCGCTCAGGGCAATTCAGTCCATGTCTACCGGCTTCCAGAAACTGGCATCCGGATTTACGATCGTCCGGGACCTGGGAAACAACGGCCTTTACGCCGACACCGCCCTTCGCCAGGCGATCGAGATGGGATGGGTGCCCGGCCCGACAATGATCAACTCGGGCATCATCATCGGCGCGTTCGGTGGGCAGTTCCATGAAATTCCGGAGCGCGAAGACACAGTGTATCCGGAGTACCTGAACGCCGACACAAACGATGAAATCGTCAAAGCGATACGTCGCAACATCCATTACGGTGCCAAAGTCATCAAAGTGTGCGTCGACTGCCAGGCGTATCCGTACACGGTCGATCAGTTGAAACTGTTTGTGAGCGAGGCGGCCAACGCCGGGCAAAAGGTATCGGGCCACGTGCAGACGCGGGAAGGCGCACGCCGCGCCATAGAAGCCGGGCTCTGGTCGATCGATCACGACGGAGCATTGGATCCTGAGCTGCACACCCTGATGGCGGAAAAAGGCATCTGGCGGGTCGGGACAGAGACCCCACAGGCCGATTGGGGACGCGGAATGAGTGACGCCCGTTATGAGCGCCGCACCACGATGATGAAAGATGCCTTCGACCAGGGCGTGATGATGGCCTTCTCCACCGACGCGGATTATTATATCGAGGGAATGAATCGGGGCGAACTCACAATCGAGTTTATCAAATCCTGGATCGATTCAGGCATTCCGAACGCGGAAATCCTGAAGATCATGACCACGAACGGCTACCTGATCAGCGAGACGGAAGACACCCGCGGGCCGATCCGCGTGGGCTTCGCGGCTGACATTATTGCCACTGCCGAAAATCCTCTCGACGACATCAATGCGTTGCGCAACGTCCGTTTTGTCATGAAAGACGGGATGGTTTTCAAGCAGAACGGCGTCGTCGCCAGCCTCGGCTTCTTCAACAACGGCCCGCGATACGGCTGGCGCAAGCGTTAGCGACCAGCCCGCGTTACGGCTGGCGCAAGCGTTAGCGACCAGCCCGCGTTACGGGTGGCGAAAGAGGAAAAGTCCAGCCCGCATTACGGGTGGCACAAGCGGTAGAGTTTGGCCCTCGCCGCGGGTGGCACTTAGATATCTACCCCCTTTTTCCGCAAGATGAAGAGGCCGTAATGCCCTGCGGTCACGACGATAATTCCGCTCTTGAAGAACGGGTAATTGCTCCAGGAAACGCCTCGCCCTCCAACCGGGGACGTATCGAAGTAAGCCGTCTCGAATGGCTCTTCGGGATTTGAAATATCCAGAATTCTGAGCCCTGCCGATGTGATGGACTGGTAGACGAAATCGCCTTTTACATATAAATTATGGTCGCCCTCGGTCGTTTCTGCCAGGAATTCGCCGGCCAATTCGGGTTCGTCCAGGTCTTCGAGATTCCAGATAAGCGTTCGAGTATTTTCTACCAGGCCCTGCGACTCATCCAGCTCATCGTTCAGATAAAAATAGCGGTGATCGTCGGTCAGCCAGCCCTGGTGGGCGTAAGCTACCGAAGGGTATGAGGCCATGGCAATGCCAATCGGATTGGCCTTGTCGGTAACATCGGAAATAGAAATGGCCGTCTCATTGGACCCGATACAGATTTCATGTCCCTGATAATCCACATCTGGACCATGATAAATGACGCACTGCGCGTCGTGCGAATATCCTGTTCCACGCCGGCCCGAAACGCCGTCACTGAAACACCCGGCAAAGGACGGATTTGCTGGCTCACTCAGGTCGATCATGTGGAGTCCACCACCGCACGTTTCGCCTCCCGCGCTGCTGCCCACGACATAAGCAAACCCCGTATCCTCGTTGATGACAATATTGTGCGCGCTGAAAATACCCGAATAGTGTCCGGTTTCCTCAAATACTACGGGCGGATTCTGTACGTCCCGAAGCTGGCGCAAATCAAATATCTGAATCCCATGCGCTCCTGCCCCATCAGAAACGATGTAGGCATGGTCCCTGTACACTTTCATATCTCGCCATGGGGCTGCGTTGGCCCCGTCGGTCATGTCGAGCTCGCCGAGATATACAGGATGGTAGGGATCGGTGACATCCACAAAGGATGTTTGATTGTACAATCCTACGATGGCGTACTCGCGGCCTGTCTCGGGGTCTTCCCATCCCCAGAGATCGTTTGTCCGGATTCCGCGGTCCGCGCCCATATCCTTGACCGAAATAAAAGACATCATGTCGACATCTTTACAAGGAAAATCGCCGGCCGCATCTTGTTCACATTCAATCAGGCTTCCTCCCATGGATTCGTAGGAAAAAATATCATTCTCCAGGGGCTTAGAAATCGACCAGTCGCCACCCGTTTTCGCAACGGCGAAAACGACCCCTGCGCGGTGGTCATATCCGGGCGAGCCGATCGCCAAGACCTGACTACCGACCGCCAGGCTGGCCCCGTACTGACTTTTGTCGTGTAACTCCCGGGTAGCGGTCAA
>JACZYD010000085.1 GCA_022571255.1 Bacteroidota bacterium | reverse complement strand
GCTCAACTGGGCGAACAATGCGGGCGGCTTGCTGCTGGTGACGTCGAACTTGAGCGAGGCGATATGTCGAGAACACATAAATTCGAGGTCTTTTGTCAAAAATCCCACAACTCAGGCGCTGCGATGACAGCATCGTATCGGCTTTTGAGTTCTGAAATGGCACTACCAAAGTCTGAACCGCTTGCCATAAGCCAGACGAGAGCAACAGATTTTGTCTCCCCGGCGCCGAGCGCGAAGGCGGGTTTCGAAAGTAATTGATAGATGTCCCTTCGCTCGTCAAGCCAACCCGTTCGTGCCACAGGATCACCGGGAAAAGAAAAAAGTGTGGTCTGGTTTGTGATCGGATTGGTCATTGGGGAACCAGACGCGTCGAGTCCTTGCAGAGCGCGTATGACAGTGGTCGGATCTTGTATCAGGGCTGTGGAGAATTGAGGATAAAAACTACCGCTAGGGCTCTCGGTGACAAGTCTATTTGAATGAATACCATTAGAAATATTTCCTGCTGATAAATCAAGAAATGCCATGCCTGTTGTAAAGCCATAACAATCCGCAGATAGCTCACCATCAACAATTTCGGGACGATTATAAGCGTAGAGCAATCCGCGATCCAAGTCATAACCGGACTGGTTTATGTTGTAATAATCGAGACCGCAATCTTCCTGGCTGTCATCTAGAGCAACCAGGTCGACATCAGAATAAAAACCAATGAGCACCTCCGGAATACTTTCAGTACCGACATTTTTAATGTCATACCGCACAAATATTGCGTCTCTATATCTGGAATCTTCGAAGACGTAGACAGACATTCCGATTCGAAGGTCCTCGACACCTCCTTTTCCACTGGAACCTGGACTCTCAGCAACAAAGGGAGCCCACGCCATTTTGTCGCCATATAACCGGTGCGAACCGTCGGAGTTAGTAGGAGCTCCTAGCTCTACCGGCCAGTTGGTGATTTCATGGTCGTTCAAGGTCCGATCGATCAAATACAGACCACCCGAATCAGTTTCGCTCTCGATAACCTTGAACCGGTCAAGGGTGTTGTTGATAGAAACGCCGGTAGATGCCTGCAGCCCATCGTGACGTGTTCCGATCATCAATCCGGAGACGTTCACGAGGAATAACGACAGCTCTTTACCAGACTGCGACGTGAATTTCCACGTGGCTCCTCTAAGTGTAGAAATTTTATTTAGCCTTGCTGAAAAAGCGTTGTTCGATATAACCGCGCTAGAAATTGTGGACAACTCAATTTTTAAAGAATCTACCGGATCAGGCGGACCCGTCACCGGATCAGGCGGACCCGTCACAGAATCTGCCCCACATCCTAAAACTGAAATGAGAGCAGCTACTGTGCCTAAAGCGATACCGATCCTTATGGCACTCACGCGTCGATAACTCATGAAATCATCCCTCTTCATTTTCTTGAGTTCTGTTTAAGTAATTTAATGTCTCAAATATCGATTATATCTACAATTAGGGAGTCTACTTTCGTGTACGTCGGCGAATGGGAATCGGTAACGGTTACCCGGATTTTCATGTCAAATTCCGCTCCACTAACCGACTTACTCCACTGCCAATCCGTACCTCCTTGATTCCATTGTCCACAGGTTTCGATGCGAATTGACAAGCTTTGAGAGTTGCATATCCATAGATAGTCCCAATCATACGAATAAGGAGTTGTTCCGCCCGTTGGAATAACGTCCCAAGTACCCTCCTGCCCCTGATTTCGTGAAGGTCGATCATCCGGCGGCTACAACCGTCAAGCGACATCTACTTTTACGAGCTATGGCAACACCCAGTTTTACGAGTTTTGGGTTTGAGAAAGCGAATATCCTGTATTCATTCCAAGTGCTGCCTCGCGGTCACGCAGCCGGTAACTTCTGCCTTTGATATTGAGGACGTGGGTATGGTGAAGTAGCCGATCGAGAATTGCTTTCACCGGGGACATACACTATTAAATGGGATGCTCGAAACGTTGCGAGCGGGACGTATATCTATCGACTTACATCTGGCCAACAGTCAGATAGCGGAGTGGCCATCGTAGTGAAATAATCGGGTCTACTCACCGAATGATCGACACGGGCCTCACCACGTGAGCACCGGAATCAGAAAACAGACGTATATAATAAACTCCGCTCGCCAGGTTCGTTACCGGCACTTGGAGCGTAAAAACGCCCGCTGGTCGCCAAAGTTGCTCATCCGACCAGACCATTTTTCCGAGGAGATCATACATTTCCACCGTGGTCTTCGTAGGCGCGCTGGTTCTAAATCGAATTGTGATCCGGTCTGTGGCAGGGTTGGGATAGATAGATTCGATAAAGACAGGATCGATTGGAAATTCGTCACGTGCGAATTCGTCCTCGACGGACGTAGGAATTCGGCTTTGTCCATATTCCTTTCCATCAACTATAGCATAGGTCAGCCACGGTCCCCATAGATTCATACTGCTTATCAAGCCAATATCAGTAGCATACGTCTCCCACATAACGCCGCCGCTGAAGTTTTTCACAGCATCGAGCGTGTATGTGATCCCTCCGATTCCAACAGTCTCCTGGTATCCTCCACTCGTCCAGTAAAAATCTTCCGGGCCAGTGGAATAAAACACACGGTCACCAAAGGCTGTTCGTAAGTCGTAATGACCCACCATTCCATTCCAAAACTGCATATCACGAGGTGTCGATAAGGTGTCGGCTTCCGGACTATTCAACCGAAAAAGACCCCCATTGTCCGAATAACGTACGAAAAGCGTGTCCATACTCCAGATCTCAAGTTCATCGCCACCACCGATGTAATCAAAATTCCAAGACTGCCTCTCCATGAGGAAATAGTGGTGATCGACCGTAACAGAATCATCCAAGATTCGATGAACCAGCAGAGGCTCGCCTTCGGATACCTGATATTCCCAGACATCGCCAACATGTAATGGAAAATATCTGTGCCAGTCGAGGGAATCAGGAACGATGTCCACAGGCTGGGCTTCTGTGCGGAGTGCCAGGAACTGTACAAAAATCAGACATGCCAAAAGCGTTTTCATGACTCTATTGTACGATATGAAGCGCAATAAAGCTCGCGCGATCGCGCTACCGAATGGCCAGCCTGATCGGTGGAGTCCGCACCACGGAAGGAACCCCCAGTGAATCGACACTCAGCGCATAAATCCTGTCGTTGCGGACTCGGATGGGCAAATACGGAGCGATATTGAAATCCAGGGTTACCGAGCCTTGATATGCGCCATCATGATCAAAGATATCGAAACGCGGTGTTTCACCTTCCGTCCCGAGATCGCCGTCTTTATTTAATCGCATGACCCAGATACGTCCGACATCATCAATGACTAAATCCTTTATCACCGGCTTGAACTCAGTCATCAAAGCTGCTACGGCTTCACCTGCGCTCCGCTGATCAGGGGATCGCTCCGCGAGCGCATCTACGTATGTTTGGCGATCGTTCCTTGTAACCGGAATCGGATCGACCTCAACTTTTATGACGAGAACTGTGTCACCGCGTGCATTGAGCCTCGCAATTCGGTACGTGTGATCCTCCATTTGCCAGAAACCACCGTCGGGATCAACATGGACGCTGACTCGCGGATCATATGGAATCCTATAGTGTCGATATCCACCTCGGGCCGTCTTGGAAACAAAGGTCCGGTATTCGGTGCGCCCCAGAGACAGCGAATCTCGGGTGTCAGATTGTGGATCGAAACTGATCAAGTATCCCTCAGCACTCCCGGTCCCCAATCCTTCGTTTGGTGGAAACGTATTGGGTGTTCTGGATTGTGAGTGTGATTTCCAAAAACGCCCGGAATTGTCGACCGTCCCGCTGTAAATATAGCCGTAGGAGAGAATATGCATTGGAAGCGTGGACAACTCTATTCCCAACGGATTCACTCCGACCATCCTCCATTTGGCGTGATCCTGTATCCACAAAATGCTGTCTGAGACCATGATCATGCCGTTGGCGCCGCTGATTTCGCCCGGGCCCTCCCCCTTTGGAGCAACGATTCTGATAAATCGGCCATCGGCGTCGAAAGATCGGACCTCTGAAGCTTGGGCATCCAGCACATAGATTGTTCCATCCCGTCCGGCCTCTATTCCTCGAATGTCACCGAAGATATATTCCGGTTCTCCGTCCATCACGCCGATCTGAAGGTCGGATCGAACAGTGATATTTCGGCCGTCCGAAAGGTTCGAGTAGTGTAGCGAGACAGCCCCGTTAGGAAGGATTTCGCGCGTCGCGGAAAATGTCGTGTCTTGTATTTCGCGGGCACACCCAGTCGTAACAAACACAAGGATCAGTAAGGCATAACGACGAATGTTCTTCATAACGATGGCTTATCTGGTCTGATTTCTTGGCGGTGTCACCTCCACGCGGAACCGTCCGATCTGCGGGAAATCGGTATTCATAGCCACATAGATTTTTCCTTCTCGATCCCAGCCCTTGATACTTCTAAAATCCTCGTGTGAAATATCCGGCGTTGTCCAAGAGTACAGCAATTCAAACTTTGAATTATAGAGATCTATCGTACTCTCATATTCGACACGTTCAGGTGGAGATGATCGATCCGTCAAGCGAGCTGCGCGTTCGTCTGGATCGATATGATCCGCGGGCCAAAATCCTGTGGCCACGTAATATGTATCGGCTAATCTGATTGGCGTGTTCATGCCGCCGAAAAGGGCAATCACGCGAAGTCCTCCGTTCACGTGTGTTCCTGGCCGAACAAGCTTATCTATGTCTCTGGTCACCCGGGAATGAACGGTGCCTGTCGAGTCACGAAACTCAAACAGGTATTTGGACAGGTGGCTGTTCACAATGAACCCGTCCATAACATTCACATCGAGCGAAGACGAAAGACCAGCAGGAATGTCAAGGTCCCCGCTTTGATCGATGATGTAGGATGTCACCAAATTCCAGTCTGCTTTCATTGAGATTATCACGATCTCGATACCAAAAATTCCACTGGGAGAATCTTTCGCGACAATTGTTTCTGCATTTAACATTCCGACGCCACGCAGAGAAGAGTGACCGAACCTTTCTGTTGAATGGCTGTCGACGTATTCCCCTTCAAGAGTGAACCGGTCGATCCGCGATCCTGATTGATTGAATATGAAAATGTGTTCGGATCCATCATAAATCATGCTGGACACACGATGGAATTCGCCCGGTCCCTCACCAATTCGACCGACCGTCCATCGATGCCCACCCTGAGCGTTAAATGACGAGAGTTCACCCGCTCCATTATTCAGGATGTAGATATTTCCATCGTCGTCGACTTGAATTTCCCGTATCCGTGACAATAGATGCTCATCCGGTCCGTCCTCTACGCCCCAGGTCTGCTCGAGGACAAAACGAAAGGGCACCTCGTCTGCGTCTTGCCACAATCCGTCGTGAGGGTTGTTGACGACAGAAAGCGTCTCGATTTGCTCAGGCGATGCCCCGCAGCCAGTGCAAAGAAAGAAGAGGAATCCGAACGTGGCAGCGAGAATAAATTTTTTCATTTTTTACCGGTCTGATTCAGCAAGAGTGCAAAATATCTGTGTGGAAGCATCTACAATTATGAAGTCGCAAATATCATCGCATCCATCGATAAACGGCCACTTGTG
Source organism: Bacteroidota bacterium (assembly GCA_022571255.1). Taxonomy (GTDB): domain Bacteria; phylum Bacteroidota; class Rhodothermia; order Rhodothermales; family UBA10348; genus N075bin62. The sequence goes on along the minus strand of JACZYD010000085.1, from coordinate 8,960 downwards.
GAAACGGTAGTTTCCAGGTCCGGATCAGTTTGATCGACATCTTGCCCAGAATATCGAACTCCTTTGCGATTAAAGACCGATCCAGCACGGTGATCCGATGTGGCTCGATCAATTCGAATTCCAGTGGATCCTGAAATTCCATGGGACCATGACCTTGAGCTCCAAAAACGTTAATGAATACACCATCCTCAGAAAAAATCCTGATTTGAAAATTCCGAGAATCGAGTACGTAAATATTTCTGTCAGCATCGGCGCCCACGTCTGCAATTGAGCCGAACATTTCATACCCCGCTCCATCCATCACACCGAGCAGGAGCACTTCTTCCATATCACGAAGAGAATTTGCGACATCGGCCAGGTGGTCGTTGGTCAGATCCGTCTCCGTGCCAATTACCTGGGTAAAAAGGACTCCGCCTGGTGATATGCTTTCTTTTGTCGGATGAATCTTGCCGACAGATTGTCCTTTAGCAGGCAATGCACTGATCGTAATAAAAACCAGGCACAGAAAAAAGCGTTCGAAGCTGAGCGAGCATCCAGAATTTCTCACGCTCGTTACTCTGTTCTCCCCGATAATCATTCAGGCACACGGTCAGAGTACTCGGGAAGACGTATACCCTCGTGTCCGTGCAGTAAAACCTTCGAATGCAGCATGGTAACGGTATGGGGTATCAGTTATTGTGCCGCTTGCTATTAGATGATCTTTCCGAGACAAAGTTGCTCGAAAACCCAGATCGAGTGCTGTGCGACGACCTTCTTATACGGCACCACCAAGACTCTGAAGCCAAGATTTACCTTTTTCTTGTTCGATCGCGATCCAAAACGAATCACACTGTCCGGTGAATCTAAATTGTTGCGATGCATTATTTTTACAATATCGTAATTATCGCTTCAAAAAGCGTACTTCTGGTACTTACAACACAATAAGCTAATTATTGCACAGCAGAATAAGCTATATTTCGTACGACACAATAAGCTCGAAATGGTACACACCATATAATCAGGAGTCCAGCCTTGTCTACTCCCGCTGAAAAACTTGCTTCATCACTGGAACTGTTGCATTCCCTCCAGAAAGAAAGGTTAGTCGCAATCCGGTCCACATCAATAAGCCGAACGCATCGCGAGCGGCTTATTTCGACAGGTTATCTCCGCGAGGTAATGAAGGGATGGTATATCGCCACGAGTCCAGATGAACGACCCGGCGATAGCACCTCGTGGTACACCGCCTATTGGCCATTCTGTGCTCAATACCTGGAAGCTCGTTTCTCGACTCAGTGGAGCCTGTCTCCCGAGCAGTCGCTTCGACTTCATTCTGGTATCTGGACCATTCCCCTTCAATTGCCCGTGCGAGCAGCAAACGCGAGGAACAAGACCACTGCTTTTCCCTTCGAGACCAGTCTGCTGGAAATCAGAACGTCGCTTCCGGAAGGAGAGGATGCGGTCCTCATTGACGGAATACGCCTTTTCAGCGCTGAATCAGCATTAATTTTGGTGTCGAAGTCGTTTTTTCAGAATTTCCCAACCGAAGCGCAAACAGTTCTTGCCCTCTTACCGGACACATCTTTCCTCTTGAATCGACTTCTTTCCGGTGGTCACACGCGACCGGCGGGTCGCCTGGCCGGAGCCTTTCGCCATATCGGAATGGATCGATTCGCCGACGAAATTATCGCGGCGATGCGCTCGGCTCGTTATGATGTCCGGGAATCCAATCCGTTCACGCTATCGACGACAGCGGTACACTCAGAAATTTTACCATCCAGATCTGCGTATCGGTTGAGGGTTTTGTGGGGGAAGATGCGGATGGATCTCGCTGGCCGATTCCCTCGCCAAGAGCGCATCGTTCCAGAGGAGGACAAGTATCTCAAGGATGTCGATGAACTTTATGCAGCAGACGCTTATCACTCTCTATCCATTGAGGGTTATGAGGTGAACGCGGAATTGATTGAACGGGTGAGAAGTGGTGGCTGGAATCCAGATACAAATGAGAGTGACCGTCAACAGCGAAATGCGCTCGCAGCGCGAGGATACTGGCAGGCATACCAGTCCGTAAAGCAAAGCATTCGAAAGGTCCTCGCGGGTGAAAATCCCGGGAAAGTAGCAGACCAATATCACGGTGCCTGGTACCGCGAACTATTCGCTCCGAGCGTAAATGCCGGAATCATAGAACCCGCACATCTCGCCGGATACCGGAGTGAACAGGTTTTCATCCGCAATTCTATGCACGTTCCATTCAATCCGAAGTCCATCAGAGAGGCGGTTCCGACCTTTTTTGAGCTGGTTTCGGAAGAAGATGATGAGTTCGCTCGAATCGTATTGGGCCACTTCATGTTTGTCTATATTCATCCATATATGGATGGGAATGGTCGAATGGGAAGATTCCTCATGAACGTTATGATGGCTGCCGCCGGATTACCATGGGTCATCATCCCGATCGAGCAGCGAACCCCGTATATGGAAGCACTTGAAGAGGCCAGCGTCAACGAGAACATTGTCCCATTTGCAAAATTCCTTCATTCTCTGATGTAGGCAATGAGACTGGGCGCACATAAATCCTTTACCGATCCGACGTTTTCAAAGGCGGTGTCACCTCCACGCGAAACCGTCCGATCTGCGGGAAATCGGTTTTCATGATGGCATAGATTTTTCCAGCGGAATCCGATCCTATAACTTTCTCGAAATCCTGGTGGGTATTGTCGGGCGTGGTCAGTGCGTACAGTAACTCGAACTGTCCATTAAATAAATCGATGGTACTTTCGAAAGCACTCGGCACTTCTGACGACGATTGGTTATGAATGCTTTCTGCGACCTTGTCAGGATCGAACGGGTAGGCAGGCCAGGATCCCACAGCCATGAAGTACTCGCCACCGACACTCAAGAGCGTTTCGAGCGTGGCGAGAGAGACAGTTATTGTAGTGGTACCGTCGTAATGGAATCCGGGCCGGATCAGTTTTTCCACGTTTCTCGTCACCCGAGACAGAACTACGCCAGTGGTATCTCTGAATTCAAAAATATATTCAGAAACGTGACTGTTCACAATAAGCCCGCCTAAAACGTCAACGTCGGGCCCAACCGAAACCGCCATCGGGATCTCAAGGTCCCCGCTTTGATCGATAATGTAGGATGTTACCGTGCTCCAGTCTCCCTTTGTTGAGATGATCACGATCTCGATACCAAAAATTCCACTGGGCGAATCTTTCGCGACAATTGTTTCTGCATTCAACATCCCGACACCGCGAAGAGAAGAGTGACCCAACCTTTCTGTTGAATGGCTGTCGACGTATTCCCCTTCAAGAGTGAACCGGTCAATCCGCGATCCTGATTGATTGAATATCAATATGTGTTCGGATCCATCATAAATCATGCTGGACACACGACGGAATTCACCCGGGCCCTGACCGATTCGACCGACCGTCCATCGATGCCCACCCTGAGCGTTAAATGACGAGAGTTCACCCGCTCCATTATTCAGGATATAGATATTTCCATCGTCGTCGACTTGAATTTCCCATATCCGTGACAAAAGAAACTCCTCTGGTCCCTCCTCGACGCCCCACGTCTGTTCGAGGACAAAACGAAAGGGCACCTCGTCTGCGTCTTGCCACAATCCGTCGTGAGGGTTGTCGACTTGAGACCATCCTGTTTCATGGACCGGTCCGGAGGCACACCCGGCAATTAAACTGCCAACAAGAAAAATGTAACCGTATTTTCTCATTAACATCATGTTACGGCAGAATATCTTCGAACGACACGACCCGGAGCCGCGTCGAGGGATCTTCCGTCGTCGGGAGAATAAAATACACGAGTTCGGCGGCCGTATCGACGAAGCCAACACGCCCCTCGATCGCATAGGATGCCACAACCTCGCCGTTGTCCGTTTTAATCAGATCGATTATTTGATCACGATTCTGTATGCGTCTTCGGTCCTGCCTTTGACCTAACAACAACTCCTCCGTAAGCGAATACAAACCCCACACCGCATCCCACGAGGCCCTCCAATCTGTCCATTCCTCAGAGCGCATGTTTTCGGGCGCCTCAGAGTGCATCCGGCTATAATCATGTGGATTGATCTCAAATGAATGGAGTAGACTTCCCTCCGAATCAAATCCCATTATGGTATAGTCGGTATTGTCAACGCACCAGACCGTCTGGCTTCTATCCGAATCGCAATACGTACCGAGAATTAAATCGGCCCCGTACTTTTTCACAAGCGGGGAAACGGGCATGAAATCTTTTTTCAGATCGCCATTCATCGAATAGAGATGAACAAGCGTTCCTTTGTCTGTTTTTCCATTTTCCATTCGAAGCCCACTGATAACGAAGGAAGAATCACTCAAAATGACTTGCGAACTACCAAAAACGATTCCCGCTCCTCGTATCGCGTGAGAAAACGTTTCGTCGGTATTGAACACGTGCACCTTTGTCGGCGAATCGAGAATGAACATCCGGTTGTTGTAAAAGCTGACGCGTTGCGGTTTGGCGAATTCTCCCGGCCCCGCCCCCTCCTGTCCAATAGAACCGACGAGCTCGCCATCAAGCGAGTACTTGAACACCTTTTTTTCCTGTCCGTCTACAGCGTATATCACACCGCCGTGCACAGCAATGTCGGCGACGGAAAGGAGATCTTCCAGTTCGATTATCTCGCCCGCGCTCAGAAGCGCATCGCGATCTATAGCAGGTTGTGCGGAGGAATTCCGGAAGAGCGGCGCGAGGCCAACGAGCGTGATGAGCAATACGTGTTTCATGTTTCAATGCGATTCAATAACATCCTGAGAGTCGAGTGCAATTGCGTCATTCGGCGCTGGCCGATTACGCTTACATATTCTTCCGTAATCTGGCGAACGGTTTCCACGCTCTCTTGAAGATATTGTGCTCCCCTGGATGTCGGCGTAACAAGTTTTGCCCGACCGTCCGAAGGATCCTCGTCCAGGACGACAATCCCCAGCGCGGTCATCTGTCTCACTCGGGTACCCACGGTCTGTTTGGTCAGCGCCGTTCGTTTTGCCAGCTCAGTAATGCGCACGCCGCCAAGATCCAGGTTGATCAGGAGCAGTTTATGGGATTTTTTCATCCCTCCGATGTCGGTGTTTTCCAACTCTGCCAAAACTCTTTTTCTGAAATCGTCGGATGCTCGGCGGAGCAGGTTCAGGAGGTTGTTTTCCGTTTGGAGTTCGGCTCCGAGTTCGGGGTCGGAGCGGTCGAGTGCGATTTGAGGGTCGGATCGGTCGGTTGCGAGCGTGGATTCTGGCATGGGAAACTCTCAATAGTGATTTTGTAGACAATAAGGATCAGTTCGGGGGAGTGAGGTCAGTCAATTAGTAATGATTTCACCCTATTCTACCATTTAGTACGAAATCTGTACTAATTATACGCCATTAATTTTGTTACTCAACGGCCGAAAGAAACGATATCGTTTCGCGAGGGAACCAGACTTTATGAGCAGCCGGGATCGAACTGAACCCCTTGTTGGAACAAGTGGCTGGATCGCCTGCGCTCAATGTCGGGGACTGCTTAGCCGCCAAGCAGATAGCGCCCGAGGAAGACGCCCAGCAGGTAATTCCAGGCATAATTCCAATGGTTCAGTGCAGCGAGACGCCTCCGTACTTAATACCCGAGAGATGCGCCATTTCCCGCTTCCACGTCGTCAGGTCTGATGTCGAAAAACCGTCGAACGAATCGTGGCCGCACGCCCGTGCAAGCAATTTCATCAGGTCCACCGTCGCGTCGAAATAATTATACAATCGTCTGGCGGAGGCCTGGATCTGCAATCTGGATCTGAGATTTTTTTTCTGTGTGGCGATGCCCACGGGGCAAAAATTGGTATGGCAGGCACGCATGGCCAGGCAGCCGATTGCCTGCAGCGCGGCATTTGACACCGCAATACCGTCTGCTCCAAGCGCGAGCGCTTTGACGTAATCCGCTTCATGCCTCAGGCCGCCCGTGATGATCAACGTTACGTCCGATGCTCCCCGGGCGTCGAGATGCCGCCGGGCCCGTGCCAGCGCCGGAATCGTAGGTACGCTGATATTGTTCTTGAAAATATCGGGCGCGGCGCCCGTTGCTCCGCCCCGACCATCTAGAATGATGTATTCGGCGCTGGAGTCCAGCGCAAAATCAATATCGTCCTCAATGTGCTGGGCCGACAGCTTGAAGCCGATCGGAATGCCCCCCGAAACATCACGAACCTCGTCTGCGACGCGTCGAAAATCAGCGGTCGTCACCAGATCTTCGAATCGCGATGGGCTGATGGCCGACTGCCCTTCCGGCAGGCCCCGAACCGTGGCGATTTTCCCGACCACTTTTGCGCCCGGAAGGTGCCCTCCGGTCCCGGTTTTTGCGCCCTGACCCCCTTTGAAATGAAAGGCCTGGCATCGGGCTACTTTTTCGAGGCTCCAGCCGAAGCGGGCCGACGCCAGCTCGTAGAAATAGCGGGAATTGGCCTGCTGCTCTTCCGGCAACATGCCGCCCTCGCCGCTGCATATTCCGGTTCCCGCCATTTCAGCGCCGGTTGCAAGCGATATCTTCGCCTCTTCCGACAAAGCTCCGTAACTCATATCACTGACAAAGAGTGGAATATCGAGTCTCAACGGCTTTTTTGCCCTCGGCCCGATGACCAGTTCGGTCGCAACTTCGGCCTCGTCCGCAAGCGGCCTGCAGGCCATCTGGGCAGTGATAATCTGGATGTCATCCCAGCGGGGGAGATCCGTGAGCGGGACTCCCATGGCCGACACCGGGCCGTGTTGTCCCACGTTTTTTAGTCCGTTCCGTGCCAGTTCCTGGATATGCGCGTTATACGGCTCCTGCGGCGTGCCGTGGATATCCTGATACAATCCGAGGTATTCATCCCTCTGGAAAGACTGCGGATGGTCCTCGGCCCAGACCGCGATTTCAGCTTCATCCACAAAAACCGCGTCCGCTGCTGCGTCGATGGTGGTCGCAAATTTCTGAAGAGCCTCCGAATTATTGTATTCGCTGACCCCCGTATCCAGTCGGTAGTCCCAGTGATGCACGCCGCAGATCAGATTCTGTCCTTCGACAAAGCCATCCGACAATAAGGCACCTCGGTGCAGGCACCGCCCGAAAAAAACGGATACCTCATCTTCAAATCGAACAACGACCAGGTCCACATCGGCAACAAGCGCATAGGCCGGCTCACGGTCTTTCAGTTCGGACCATTTGGCCACCGAAACAGGAGATTTCATTCTTTCAGTATGGGTTGATTCTGATTCAGTTCAGTTCCAGGTCGATACCACTCAGTCGGTTTCCCAGAATTCATTGGGCGCCTGAGAACGCGGCATCGAAATCCACCTCGGAAGAAGGAAAATCTACGTCGCGAACAAATCCGCAGGCTTCTTCCGCGCCGTGTTCGCGGTTCATGCCGATGTCTTCCCACTCCACCGAAAGGGGTCCCGAATATTCGCACCGGTTCAATGCCCTGATTATTTCTTCGAAGTCAATATATCCTCGACCCGGCGAACGGAATTCCCAGTTCCTGCGCGCATCTCCAAACTCCGTGTGTCCGCCAAACACACCGGCCTCCGTGGCCAGCGGTGACCACCATACATCCTTCATGTGTACGTGGAAAATTCGGTCAGCAAATCGATCGATGAATCCAACATAATCAACACCCTGATAACCGAAGTGGCTCGGATCGTAGTTGAACCCGAACGACGCACGATGACCGATTGCCTGAAGCGAACGTTCTGCGCTCGCGATGTCAAAAGCAATTTCGGTCGGATGCACTTCCAGAGCAAACCGGACATCCACCTCATCAAAAACGTCCAGGACGGCATTCCATCGCACGGCAAAATCTGCATACCCGGCATCGATCATGTCCGCAGATACCGGAGGAAACGGATACAAAAGGTGCCAGATACTGCTTCCGGTGAAACCATTGACGGTTTTTATGCCGAGCCTGGCCGCGGCGCGAGCCGTGTCCTTCATCTCCTCCGCAGCCCGCGCGCGTACGCCCTCGGGGTCTCCGTCTCCCCAGACATGTTCGGGAAGAATGTTTTTGTGGCGGGCATCGATCAGGTCACATACGGCCTGCCCGACCAGGTGATTGCTGATCGCAAACACCTTCAGCCCGTGCCGGGCTAAGAGCTCATGTCGTCCCGCGCAATAGTCCTCTTCGGCGAGCGCGCGCCTGACGTCAAAATGATCTCCCCAGCATGCCAGTTCCAGGCCATCGTACCCCCAGGCGCTTGCTTTTTCTGCGAGGATTTCGAGCGACAGATCGGCCCATTGACCGGTGAACAGTGTTACGGGACGTCCCATATGTAGAGTGTATTATTCAGAGTTCAATCCCGCCGCGATCCGGACGATCTGGGCGAGCCGGACAGGCCCGGCGCCTCAACCGGGACGAGTTCCACCTGGCCGAGGCCGGCGGCAGCGACGCCCACTTCCTTCCCGTCATCGGCACCGCCCACACCGAGTTCGCCGGCAGCAACGCGACCGACCTGCGCACAGCGATCGCGGCCCGGGCGACGCGCGGCGTAACCGGCCGTTATCCCTCACTACGCGAGATCGGATACGCGCGCCTGGTGCGACAGACATATCGCGGGATTCTGGCGACGCCGCGAGCGATGGGCTGGGGCCCCACGGCCCGCAGCTTCGTCCAGCGGATCGCGAGCGTGCGATGAAGATCGCGCTCGTCTCGCCGTACGACTGGGGGGTGCCCGGCGGCGTCAACCGCCACGTCTTCAATCTTTCCCAGCAGTTCCTGCGCCGGGGCCACGACGTCACAGTCGTCGCGCCGGCGTCCAAACGCTCCAGCGAAGAGCCACCCTACCTCCACGTCATCGGACACAGCGCCATCGGCCTGCCGGTGAGCGGCTCGGTGGCCAACATCTCGATGTCCTACAACCTCTCGTCCCGGGTCAAGAGGCTGCTGGCGCGCGAACAGTTCGACATCGTGCACATCCACGAGCCGTTCGCCCCGTTACTGCCGTTCCAGTTCGTGCGCT
>JACZYD010000084.1 GCA_022571255.1 Bacteroidota bacterium | reverse complement strand
GCAGTACCGAAAGGATCTGGCGCTTTCGCCTGATCGGATCGGCCCGCCGGTCAATGTTCTGCCTAATCCAGCGTGAACCGCAGTATTTCGCCCCGGCAATCGGATAGCGACGCAACCCAACCTCCGGCCTCGTAAACGGCTCAGCTATTGCACCCGGAGGAATGCTATGAACCTTAACCTTCTATCTTGCACTTCAATCAAGCGCCTCCGTTATGAATCCTCCCTCATGCACCGCCTGCGTCATCGAGTTCGAACGCCACTTCCCAACGACGGCACGCCTGCAGCTGCTCCGCAACGGCGATCGCCTCTGCATCCGAGCGAGGTATCACCGCCTTGCGTGCTCGATGCGTCCAGTCTTCCGGCCGGCCGATCTCCGTGAGCACCTGTTCAGTTGTGAACGGCTCCCCGCCCGTGAACTGGATGAAGTCGTCTTGCCCTTCGTCGAACAGGTAGGTGAAGTCCATCAGGTACGGCTTCGATGCCGTCGGGGCCACCTCCCGATCGAGGAAGAACTCCTCGCGGACCGCATGATCAGTGTGGAGAACCCCTTCGTAGCGGGTCCAGTCCTTACCTTCCAGCGTCGTTGGGACCTTGACCAGCGGGCACCCGCTATCATGGACCAAGGGCTTCCCTTCTGCATCTAGCGACCGCAGCCATGTAACCCGTCCCTGTTCTGACGGATCGGCGCCGTCTGCCTCGCGAGTCGGCATTGCGTTGTTGATCGTGAACATAGCCTGTTTCCGGACCGATTCTTCGTCCTTGCCCTCGATAATGGGAATATTGAACCGATCTGCTTCGGAAAGGAGAAATGATTGAAGGTTCCAGATCTTATCGAAGTTTCTGATGTAGCGTTCTGACCGGCGAGATGTTATCTGTTGCCCACGGCCTTCCAGCTGGCTCTTCAGTTGCTTCTTTTTGAGAACAGCGAGAATGATGGGAACGACGAGTGCGGAAGCACTTTTTTCAACGCGATTCTGAACTTCAGGGTGAATATGAACACCTTCTAAAATGAGAGATACCCCCTCGTTACGAACCCGTTTCAAAACACCATCCACTGCCAGTTTTACGTGATCCGACTGACTCAGGTAGCCGGCAATCATGGTTGGCTCATCCACGGACTCGGCGTTAGAGTCCCAGTGTGGCAGTGCCCGGTACGCTTCAAACGATGATGTGTGCAGAGTCGGGAGCAACGCCTCCGGTACCATGACCCTCATGACCTCTCTCAACATGTCTGTAGACTGGGTGCGCACAATGTTCAAGCGCTGAGACAGTTCAACACTCACCGTACTTTTACCGCTGCCCGTGGTGCCGCCTATCAGGACGACAAGAGGTCGGCCGCTTCGCGAAAACAAAAGCCATTTTCTGTAGCGATCTGCCAGACGTTGTCCCTCCTGCTCCGTTATCTCCTGATAAGTTCTGGATTCAATTTCACGTGAAGTGATTTTTCGCTCATTCTCAGCATGGAGTCTTTGTTCGATGGTTGACGCAATCGAATACGAGGAATCTCTGTCCATCGCACAAATCTCAAGCGATTGAATCAGCAATCCTTTCGAAAAAGGGACCTCTACTTCATGTCGATCGGTTACTATAATAAACGGCTCCGTATTGATGGCGTCCTGGTACGAAGCGGCCTCATCATGGAATCCGAATAACAGAAGTGTTTCGTGGACCTTCTCTCGCAACTCCACCCTGCTCACTGTTTGCCTTGAGCTGAATTCGGCGCGAATCACACTTGAGATTTTATATGATTTTTCGAACGGAACTCCGATACGCGTCAGAGACCTTGTGAGAATGCCTCGGAGAAAAGGGACACTACTGTCTTCAGTCTCGTCATTGACCTGAAGTTTGCTGATTTTCACCTTTCTCATTATTTAATCATAGGACAAATCTGATTCAAGGTACTGCGGCTGAGAAGGGGCCGCAATCATTACAGATATCTATATCTACGTCAGATAATACTTGGGTTCCTGCCCCTTTACCATGGCCACAACTTCGAGGTGAACCATGATTGGTGATGCTTTTACCTTCGTCATAAGGACCTCCTCGAGTTGAAACAATCCCGTCGTATTTTCCATTGCGATAGTAATTCGTACAGGTTTGTTTTTGCCGGCTTGAATCTCCACCCGGGTGATGGCGTTGGCCGAGTATCTGTGCATGTCCCCGACCATGGGATCTCGCTGCATATTAAGCGGGATACGTGATCGTCCCCGGGACATGTCCGTGCCGTCAGCGATCAGTACGACCCCGGCTTCAATCGAATGAATGCGGGTGTGAGCCATGTGGCCGACAATTACCTCATGTGCGAGCGATCTGAGAACGACACGCATTGCCACGTCGTCCGGATAGAGCTTGAGGAGGTGTTTTCTGATGAATTCATCCGCCAGAGTAATGGAATGCCACTCATGCTCGTCCCGGGTTACCGCCATTCCGAAATCATGAAGGAAACATCCGAGCAGTGTACCGACAAGCGAATCCTCAAACGTTCCGACTTCTTCTTCCTCGAGAGAAGTGTTTACGTTGCTGCGATGCAGCAGATGCATGATCTTGAAGGCATTGTAGGTGGTGATCCTGGCATGAACCGGGCCGTGATCATTGTATCCCAGTCGACGCACGGCCACTGAATTAGCATAACTGTGGTAAAGGTGTAATTCCTCGTCTTCAAACAACATCTGAAGAAGGGTGTGAACCTTACCTTCAGTCCGCTCCAGCAATACCTTCTCAATCTGTTCCTCCTTAGGCGACCTGGACGTCCAGTCCGGATATTTATTCGATTCCATTTCCGTCTCAGATAAAGAAGGGGGCGGCGCCGGCGCGTCGCCCCCCAGGGATTAACTCTGATAGAACGCCGACGAGTGCGGCTTCAAGGCGTTGTTGTTCATGAGTCGCCCGCCTGCGCATCGTCTGACTCTTTTTCTTCCTTGACGTCGTTCGATGCAGCTGCTGGTTCTTCTTTTTTCTCCGTTGTTGCTTTCTTTTTTCGAGTTGCCTTCTTGGGTTTTTTCGGCTTCGAGTTCACATCGGCTTTCTCGCCATCGGTTTTTTTCGCTTTGGATTCAACCTCATCGGAGTCGACGGCATCACCGTTTTCAACAGGGGGTTCTTCAGAAGCGTTCTTTTCGGCCGATTTCTGCACCTTTTTATCTGCAGGTTTCTTTGCTGGTGCCTCGGCTTCCTGAGCTTCGAGTCGGGCTTTCAAATCGGCAAGACCACTGAGTTCACCGACTGTCGTCGGACCCGCAGACGAATCTTCTTTGTGCATATGTGATTCAAGTTTCTGCTTCTCCTGGCGGCGCTCGGCAGCACGTTCACGACGCACATTATCTTTCTCTTCGCGTTCTCTTGTCCTGCCTTCTACCGTTTCACTGAGAATGATCTCTTTTTTACCGGCGGCAAACCGAATGATAGTCAGGTCTTCCAGTTCCATATCTACCGGGTAAGCCTCGGCCAGGTTGGCTCCCTGGCGCAATTCACCGGTGGGGATAAATGCCTCAACATCCAGTGGAAGCTCTACGATCAACCCTTTATTCTCTATACGGATAACCTTGGCATGCGTTTTTTCACCCTCTGCGTACACCTGTGCAAGCTGATTCCACGGATTGGTCTCTACCTGCTTGTGTCCCAGAGAAATCCTGCGATCATCCGTATCGATATTCAACACGACAACATCCAGTTCCTGGCCTTTCTTGACCATTTCGCTTGGGTGGCGAATGCGCTTTGTCCAGGATAGATCACTGATATGTACCAGTCCATCGATTCCAGGCTCGATCTCCACGAATACACCAAAATTGGTGATATTGCGAACCTTTCCGTTCATTACCGTTCCCGGCGGATATCTGTCGGCGATATTCTGCCATGGATCTGGCTCGAGCTGTTTCATGCCAAGCGAGATCTTTTTCCCTTCCGTATCAATATTCAGAATTTTCACCTGAACCAACTGACCGAGGGAAACGATCTGGCTGGGATGGCGAATATGTTCTGTCCAGCTCATTTCTGAAATGTGAACGAGTCCTTCGATTCCTTTCTGGAGTTCTACAAATGCACCGTAGTCCGTAATAGAAACGACTTTTCCTTCCACGGTGCTGCTCGTGGTAAACTTGGATTCAATCTCATCCCAGGGATGAGGTTGAAGCTGCTTGAGTCCTAATGAAATACGCTGACGTTCTTTGTCGTAATCAAGGACGACGATGTCCAGCTCTTCATCAAGCGAAACAAGTTCGGATGGATGGCTGACACGACCCCACGACAAATCGGTAATGTGGAGCAGTCCGTCCACGCCGCCCAGGTCGATGAAAACACCAAAATCAGTAATGTTCTTGACAACGCCCTGAAGAATCTGGCCTGGTTCCATGGTTGAAAGAATCGTCTGACGTTGAGCCTGAAGATCTTTCTCAATCAGTGCCTTATGGGATACGACTATGTTTTCGTTCACCGGATTCAACTTGACGATTTTGAACTCCATTCTCTTATCGAGATACGCATCAAAATCGCGCACCGGACGCACGTCAATCTGCGATCCGGGGAGGAAAGCCTCCATTCCATCGAACAGCTCTACGATCATTCCGCCTTTAATCCGCCGAACGATTGTGCCTTCGATAACTTCTTCGTTTACGTGGGCCTCCTCGATGCGTCTCCATCTGCGAACGGTGTCTGCTTTCGTTTTGGACAGAACGAGCTGACCGTGGTAATCTTCGATGCGTTCCAGATAGACTTCGATTTCGTCTCCGGCGGTGAGTTCTTCCTCGAACTCTCCTCTTGAAACAATCCCGTCACTTTTAAAGCCGATATCAATCACGACGTCTTTTTCGCCGACACTGATTACTTTGCCGGTAACAATTTCGTGCTCAGTGACATTCGTGAGTGTTGTCTCGACGAGGTCACGAAGTTCATCCAGATCCAGCTCCTGTTCGGATGCTTCGATGCCGCCTTCGAGATCTTCGAGTTTGATCACGTCGCCAATTATCGCGCCCGTGTATCCAATCATGCCAGTCGGCGGAGGCGGCGGAACATCGGTGACGATCTCCTCTGTATCCCGGGTACCGTCTTCAGATGATTCTTCCAGGCTTCCATGTTCCTGAACGGTGCCTTCCTGTTCGGACGCCTGGATTTCTGATGCTTCCGGTTCGGATGCCTCGGTTTCTGATGCCTGGATTTCTGATGCTTCCGGTTCGGATGCCTGGGTTTCTGATGCCGGTTCGGATGCCTGGATTTCTGCTGCTTCGGATTCGGACGCCTCGGATTCTGCTGCTTTGGGTGAATCCTCGACGGCGGTGCCAACCGGTTTGTCTGCTACGTCGGTAACGGACCCGGAAGGTGCACCTTCCTCTTCTTTTGCGGGGTTCTGCTGTTCGTCAGCCATAAAAATCGGTTCGAACAATTCACCCGGTTCCGCACTTCCTCAGAAAAAGCGCGTGAAGGAGAGTCTGGGTGGAGTTCGAAAAGTTTAAGTGATGAAATAAGCCTCTGGAGGTCTCCGAATTCCAGAGAGATGAATTCCAGGAACCAGAATTAAATAATTCCCGGAGCACAATAATACTCTGGCAGGTTATTCCCGTTCCCGAATCAGGTGCTCCAGTAATGCGACCTGTTCATCGAATGACAGTCTGGTTGTATCCACAACCATGGCATCGTCAGCTTTTGCGAGAGGTGATGCGCTCCGTGATACGTCCCGGGCATCTCGCTCATTGATTTCTGCAAGCACCTGATCGAAATCCGCCTCGCCATTGTTACTGCGTATCTGCAGAACTCGCCTTCTTGCACGTTCCCTCGGCGTGGCTTCCAGAAAAAATTTAATGTCGGCGTCCGGAAATACAACTGTTCCTATATCTCTCCCTTCCATGACTACACCGGATCCGACAGCAACCTGTTCTTTTGCCATTCGGCGTTGTTCAGCAACGAGTTTTGTTCTCACTATGGGCAACATGCTGACGCGGGATGAGAGTTCGGTGACCCGGGCCGTTCGGATGAGGGATGTGACATCCTCTGCGTCGATGAACACCCCCATGGAACGATCTCTAAAGGCGATTCGAATGGAATGCTTGGCCAGAAACTGCTCGATATCGTCGCTTTCCGGATCGATTTTATTGCGGATAAACAATAGCGCCACGGCGCGGTACATGGCTCCTGTGTCAAGATACATCAAGCCAAGTCTGCTCGCGAGTACGCGTGCGGTTGAACTCTTTCCGGATCCCGCCGGCCCGTCGATTGCTACGATCACGAGTGTTAGTTTTTGGTTAAGTCAGGTCCACTTCCGTTTCAGCAAATGAAAAAACTCCATCACGAAGAAATTCCAAGACTGACACTCTCAGAAACAAAAAAGGCCGATCGATATCCGATTTCAATTCTGCTGGAAAATATTCGTTCGGCTCACAATGTCGGTTCAGTTCTGCGTACGGCGGATGCCATACGTGCCCAAGAAGTTATCCTGGCCGGCGTTACAGCACCGGGTGATCACCGAGGTGTTCACAAAAGCGCTCTCGGCGCACAAGACGCTGTACCGTGGCGTTGTTGCGATGATCCGTTGCAGGAAATCAAACAAGCGCGGAATCTCGGGTTCACGATTATTGCATTGGAAATTACTGACGACCCGGTCGATCTCAGTACGGTTTCAAAGGATATTTTCCCCATTCTTCTCCTTATTGGCAACGAAGTCACCGGCGTCTCGGATGCGCTTCTTTCGGAGTGTGATTTTGCCATTGAATTACCACAATACGGAATGAAACAGTCCCTGAATGTATCGGTGGCGGCGGGAATCGCCCTTTATGATTTACTAAGACTCTATCTTGGACCCGGATAAGGTCTGTGGCAGCATCAAGATTGGCTCGATTACGAATTCATGATCAACGATTCTGATTTGCCGGTGTTTGCAATTTTGTTGCTTCCGATTCCTGATCATTACCAACCGGTGATTTATGGCTGAACTGTTCACAGGTTTTAATCACTCTGTTTCTCTCAACGCCTGGATAGACGAAATAGAAAACACGCTGCCAGGCGGAAAATCACTCGCCGATCTGACCTGGAAGCCGGAACGGAAGTTGGCTGTTGCGCCCGTGGTGAACAGTCTTCCGCCGGGTCGCGATTATCAGTCTCTGGTCGGACATGATTCGGCAATCATGGTGTGTGATCATCTTCGCTCTGAATCGACCGAGTCTATTCTTGACGCCGCAACACACGCCCTTGCACAGGGTTCGTCTGCCATCGAAATCGATGCACATCAGTTGCATGATTTGAGTGCGGACATCAGTTCCATATCCGGACTTTCGGTTTTTGTCGTTTGCACAGAACGATCTGAGTGGGAATCTGTGATGGCAGAATGTCGAAAAGATGGGTTCGCAACGGCCAACGATCAAGTACATGTTTTTTATGATCCGTTTTCCGCACCCTTGAATCACGAAAAAACGGTTACCCGTACGGAATTATCCAGTCTGGTGAAAACCGGATTGGAGTTAAGATCGAAATCAACAGGATCACTCTGGTCGGCCGATGTCTCTTGTAATGCGATTCAGCATGCCAGTTTTGTAACCAGAACGGCATATGTTCTTGCCGCTGTCAGTTCTGTGTTTCAGGAAATCGCAGGTCAGGGCATAGAATTTCCGAGTGGCCGGTCCCTTCTGAGAATTGTCTGGCCGGTCGGCAATACGTTTGTGCTTGAGATTGCTGCACTGCGGGCTCTGCGGCTTCTGATTCCTCAGATTCTCGAATCAATTTTTGATGTCCCTGTAGATGGCATACCCGTCCCGATTCATGCCACGAATTACAAAGGCAACGTATTCGATGCTGATCAGAAAACAGGGACTCATGGCCGGCTTATTGCTTGCTCGCTTCAGGGAACGGTTGCAATAATCTCCGGATGCCAATCACTGTGTCTTCATCTTTCGCCGGGCGAGGAACGGACTGTTAACGCCGATGAAACTCGCAGATGGCTGCGCAACATACCGTTGATTCTTAAATACGAGGGAATGCTGCATTCAACAACGGACCCGCTTGCCGGCGCTTATGTCGTGGAGGAGTTGACGGATCAGGTATCGGTGCAATCGTGGAAAGTTTTTCTGGAAGTCGAGGCGGCCGGAGGACTGGAGACGCAAGCGGGCAGGGATATTATTCGTGCCGAATGTGCATCGGATGCGGCCGTGGCCTTAAAGGGAAAACGTGGGTGAGGAAAGCAGTGATAAGAACACGATTCAAGGCAGCTCCGGAATTATCCCGAGCCGGGCACAATCAGGCCCGTAGTATGGCCGAGGACGACAGTCTTGAGAACAGTGTCGTGTCGAGTGTCTTTTCAGCGGAAAAAATCGAACTGCCTGCGATGATCAGCGCACAGGAAATCTCTGGAATTTCTCATCTCAGATTCGGAGCTGGTCTTCCCCCCTTTCTGCGCGGACCGTACGCTTCGATGTATACAACAAAACCCTGGACGATTCGGCAATATGCCGGATTTTCCACGGCGCGTGAATCCAACGCGTTTTACCGTGCTAATCTTGCGGCCGGACAGAGTGGGCTCAGCGTAGCCTTTGACCTCGCCACGCACCGTGGATATGATTCCGATCATCCCAGAGTCGCTGGAGATGTGGGCAAGGCTGGTGTTGCGATCGATTCTGTAGAAGATATGAAAGTGCTTTTTGAGGGAATTCCACTCGATCGCATGTCGGTTTCCATGACGATGAACGGTGCGGTCCTTCCGATTATGGCCTTTTACATCGTTGCTGCCGAAGAGCAAGGCGTCGGAATCAAAAGCCTCCGCGGAACGATCCAAAACGATATCCTCAAGGAGTTCATGGTTCGAAACACGTACATCTACCCTCCAGAGGCTTCGATGAAGATCGTGGGGGATATTTTCTCTTTTTCTAACAAATACATGCCGCTCTACAATTCCATCTCGGTAAGTGGATATCACATGCAGGAGGCAGGTGCATCGGCAGATCTCGAACTGGCGTATACGCTTTCTGACGGGCTTACATATGTGCGGGCGGGCATGGAAGCGGGACTGGATTTGGATTCTTTTGTACCGAGGATTTCTTTCTTTTTCGGTATCGGTATGCACCATTTCATGGAAGTTGCAAAACTTCGAGCCGCCCGGTTGATATGGGCTGAATTGATTCATGGATTTTCACCATCCAATCCGAAATCGATGGCTCTCAGAACACATTGCCAAACTTCCGGCTGGAGTCTCGCTGCACAGGATCCCAATAACAATATTGCCAGAACATCCATAGAGGCGCTTTCAGCTGTTATGGGCCACACGCAGTCTTTGCATACCAATTCCCTTGACGAAGCTATTGCACTTCCCACGGAATTCTCGGCAGCCGTTGCCAGAGAGACCCAACTGTTTTTGCAGAATGAAACCGATATCGTCCGGACGGTCGATCCTTATGGCGGATCTTTTTACGTGGAATACCTGACCGACGAACTGATAAAAAAGGCTAAAATGCTGATTACCGAAATTGAGCTGGAAGGAGGAATGATTCAGGCGATTGCAGCCGGGATCCCCAAGCTTCGGATTGAGGCGGCGGCGGCTCGTCGTCAGGCGAGAATTGACTCAGGCGTTGATACGCTGGTAGGCGTCAATAAATATATTGCGGACGAAGCCTCGCCGATTGATGTCCGTGAAGTCGATAACCTTGCCGTCAGGGCCGAGCAGATTCTAAGTCTGAAGGCGTTGAAAGCGCGACGCAATTCGGATATCGTCCGGGACACATTGGACAGCCTGCGAGCTGCTGCCGCTTCCGGGCAAGAGAATCTGCTTGAACGTTGTGTGTTTGCCGCGAGGGCACGAGCAACACTCGGAGAAATCTCAGAAGCGATGGAAAGTGTTTTTGGACGTTTTGTAGCCGATATTCATTCTTCAACAGGAGTTTATGCTTCGGAATCATCTGACGTGGAGGGAATGGACAGCGTTAAACTTTTGACCGCACGGTTTCTGTCTCAAACAGGCAGGAGACCGCGCATCTTAGTCGCAAAAATCGGGCAGGATGGCCACGACCGGGGCGCGAAGGTGATCGCCACGTCGTTTGCAGACCTCGGATTTGATGTGGACATCGGACCCCTGTTTCAGATGCCGGAGGAAGTGGCCCGGCAGGCGATCGAAAACGATGTTCATATCGTCGGAATTTCCAGCTTGGCAGGGGGGCACAACACCCTTGTACCTCAGGTCATTCAAGCTCTGGCCGGATTGGGTCGCTCTGACATTCGTGTGGTGGTAGGCGGGGTGATACCGCCAGCCGATTATGCCCGACTCACGGCGGCAGGAGTTTCCGCCATTTTTGGACCCGGAACCGTGATTCCGGAGGCTGCCGGGAAACTGATGGCTGATCTTCTCGAGGATGCCTGAGCAAAGCGACGATGACAGCTTCTGACGGATCAGACATTCAGACTCTTTTCGATCAAGTTCGCAGCGGGGCTCGCGTTGCTCTTGCACAGGCAATTACGCTGGTCGAAAGTCAGAGACCTGAAGATTTGCCTGATCAGGCAAAACTTGTGGGATTGTGCAGGCATGAAGACAGTATTTCCGTGCGGTTGGCTGTTACCGGGCCGCCGGGAGCTGGAAAAAGTACGTTGATTGAACGTCTGGGTCTTCATCTTATCGAAGAGGGTCATCGAGTCGCTGTACTCGCTATCGATCCTTCTTCAGAGAAAAGCGGTGGCAGTATTCTGGGTGACAAAACCCGAATGGAAAAACTTTCGGTAGCTGAAAACGCATTTATTCGGCCCTCACCCAGCGCCGGTCACTCCGGAGGCGTCTCAGAGCATACACGCGAATCGATTTCACTCTGCGAGGCGGCCCGATACAATGTCATTCTGATCGAAACCATGGGTGTCGGTCAAGCCGAGTACCGGGTTCAGAAAATGGTAGATCTCTTGCTTCTGGTAACGATCCCTGGCGCGGGTGATGGATTACAGGGAATAAAGCGTGGGATCATGGAAATCGCTGATATGGTGATCGTGAACAAGGCCGACGCCGACAATATCGGTGCCGCCAGACGTACGGCGGCAGAACTCAAAGCGGCCTGCCGACTTGCCGCGCCGGGCGAAAACCGAAGGATTGTTCTGACTGCGTCGGCAAAGACAGGCGAAGGAATTCCGAAAATCTGGGAGGCTGTTTCCGACCTGATTTCGCATCGAAAGAAGCAGGGGTCATTCTCCAAACAACGGGCTCAGCAAGACAAGGCGTGGTTCGACGACGTGGTTGAATCTCAGTTGAAACGGCGACTTGAGTCAGCGGAGAGATTAGAAATCGCCCGTGATCGTCTGACCAGTCTCGTGGTGTCGGGAGAACTTGACCCGGTTTCGGCTGCCGGGCTTTACGTGGATGCGGTGCTCAGGCACCCGTTCCAATAGGCCACACAGATGGTGTTCGATTTACTCGCCAAGCACCTCAGCTGCCGTAAACATCCGGCGCACACAAGACTCTTTTCCGAGTACGTGCAGTAGTTCAAACAGGCCGGGTCCATGGGAAATTCCGCTTACCGCCAGTCTGACCGGATGAATAATTCGACCGGCACCAACGCCGTTCTCGTCGGCCAGAGCACGAAGCGCTTCTTCCAATGCTTCTACGGTGAATTCAGGCAGTTCTGCGATTGCGTCCGCATAGTCAGTCACAAGTTTTGACGAATCTTCTTTCCAGCGTTTTGAGACCGAACGCGCATCGTAATCGGTGGGATCAGCGAATAAATACGGGCTGTTCACCAGCTCTTTTACGAAGCTGATCCGCTCGCGCATGAGGTCAATAACATCCTCCAGACGGGCATTATCACACTGAATACCAACCTTCTCGAGCTCGATACGGGCTCGTGGGACCAGTTCGGAAGCTGTTTTGCCGCGGAGGTAGTGTTCATTGAACCATTTCAATTTATCCAGATCAAACTGAATTCCAGCCTGCCCCACGCGATCGAACGAGAAGGCTTCAACAAGCTCTTCGAGTGTGAAAAATTCCTTTTCAGACCCCGGATTCCACCCCAGGAGTGCCAGAAAATTGACAACGGCCTCCGGTTCATAGTCGGATTTTATATACTCTGCAACGGATACCGGAATTCCAGCGCGTTCGGCGCTGCGTTTCGAGAGTTTGCCTCCGGAAGGACTCAGAATCAGAGGAAGATGGGCCATCACTGGAGCGGTCCAGCCAAAGGCCCGATAAAGAAGAATATGTTTAGGTGTGGAAGGCAACCATTCTTCTCCCCGGATCACATGCGTGATCTGCATGGCGTGATCGTCTACCACGTTGGCCAGATGGTACGTTGGCAGACCGTCCGATTTTACGAGTACCTGATCATCAATCGTGTCGCTCTGAAACTCTACATCGCCTCGTATCAGGTCGGTGAAAGCCAGGCTCTGACCGGGTTCAACTTTGAGGCGCACCACGTGGGCGTCTCCTCGCTCGAGCCGAACAGAGACTTCTTCGGCCGAAAGAGACAGGCTGTTTTTCATTTCGAGCCGTGTCTCGAGATCATATCGGGGATTTGGATTCGATTCGGAACGATGGCGTTGTCTTAACTGCTCGATTTCATCCGCAGAATCGAATGCGAGGTACGCGTGGCCCGATTCGACGAGGACTGCTGCAGCCCGGGCATAAGATTCCGATCGCTCAGACTGTCGATACGGCTCGAATGGTCCACCTCTCTGTGGGCTTTCGTCAACGGTGATGCCCGCCCACGACAGCGAATGGAGAATATCCGCCTCAGCTTCTTCGATAAACCGTGCGCGATCCGTGTCCTCAATTCGCAGAATGAGAGTTCCGCCGTGATGCCTGGCAAAGAGATAGTTAGTCAGCGCGGTTCTGAGTCCCCCGATGTGCAGCAGGCCGGTGGGGCTGGGTGCGAATCGCACACGAACATGTTCCGGGTTTGTGGGCATCTTCTGGAAATCAACGATGTGTCTTGGTCACTGACACAAAAGATACACCGTTGTCGCACGGTCACGAAAAAAGGAGATACCCCTGCAGAATGATTCTCCATGAAATAGAGCCCCTCGAAATCTGCTAAAAGTCGTCGGCCTCGCTCACCCGGGAAGCCTCGATGGTTGGTCCATCGAGGAATATGTATATCGGATTCTCGGTAAGAAATATCGGCGTTTTAATGGCAACCGAATCGAAATCGGTAAAATCGACCTTTTCGGATGTCAACTGGATGAGAGGCTGCGTATAGTTCGTTCTCGATGGCATGGGCAGTAACAAACCCAGCGTAAACACTCCGACCGCCAGTGCGAGGGCCGAGCGAAGTGAAACCGAGCGACGTGCATTCCAGAGCGGAGCACGGTCCGAGAGTCGGTCAATTCGTTCTGACATCTGTTTCTGCTCTGCGAGTCGCTTGAAAAAAGCATCGTCCGTGGCGGGTGGCAGTGCGATATACTCCTGTCTGCTCATTCGCCTGAACACCATTACGGCATCCATCATCTGTCGACAGGGATCGCAGGACGCAAGATGCTCAAACAATCCGGGTTGTTCACTTACAGGAAGCTCTCCATCCAGATACTGATGCAGTGTCTCAGACGTTTCTGCCGGGCAAGAATGCTCCAGGGATGAATCACTGCTGTGAGGCACGTTGCTCAATTTCCTGTTAGTTTTTGTTGCTCTCGCGCGGCATACTCCTGATTCCAGGATTGTCCCATCAGCGACACCAGCTTCCGACGGGCTTTGAACAATCTGGACTTCACTGCACTCAAGGTGCTTCTGGTTACGGCTGCGATTTCCTCGTACGAAAAATTCTGATACTCCCTCAGAATCAGTACTTCCCTGTATTCTGGATTCAGCGATTCCAGAAACTGAGAAACGAAACGGATCTGCTCACTTTTTTCCATCGCTGATATCGGTGTTTCCGATGTGACAAGTATTCTTTCCGTGTGCTCGTCTAATCCAACGTGTCGCGAAGAACGACGAAGGGTATTAAGGCACTGATTCCGCGCGATGGTATACAACCAGGACTTGAATGACGCCGTTTTAAGAAGTCGTGCCCTGTTCTCGTATACTCGCAAAAAAGTATCCTGCATCACATCCTGTGCCTGATCGGAATCCCGGAGCATTTTCAGGCAAAATGCATACACACCGCCTTTGTATCTGTTGTATATACCAACAAAAGCGAATTCATCGCCCTGCTGGAAAGCTTCGATCAGGGTATAATCCTTCATCGCAGCTTGACGTTATCGAATGGTTCTATGGATAGCTTTACGGCTAAGAGACTCAACGCCGCCCGCAAAGTTGCTGTCTTGAAGCAAGTAATTTTCTTGGAACCTGTTTATGTTCCATCGCGTGCACAGTTGTTATTCAAATAAAAACCTGATTCTTGATGATTCCTGTTAATGCTTTCCGGTTCTTTACTTCGCGTATCAGGACCCGCTTCCGCAATTCCACGACGGGAATCGTTCTGATTCTGATCGCCACAGCAATGATTTCCGCATGTTCAAGAACTTCGGGTATCACTGTGCAACCAGAGACGGACGAACTCCAGGAGTACCTGGCTTTAATCGACGGGTCTCCACTGGAAATCGACGAGTTCTTGGGTCAGTTCAACCGCTCTGCGTCGCTCGTTTCTCCAGAGCAGACAGACTCACTTGCCGAGTATCGGGATTTTCTGGATCGATACGTGGATTTCAGACTGAAAGTATTGGAAGCCAGGGCGGCTGGTTATGCTGAACTGCCCGAAATGAAATCTGAAATCATCCAGTACAGAAATCAACTCG
>JACZYD010000195.1 GCA_022571255.1 Bacteroidota bacterium | reverse complement strand
GTGATCGCAGCTTCTTCGTCTTTGGCCGGTAGCTTGCCGTGCGTTGCCACCCAGTGAACTGTCCCTAATAGCTCCATACCGTAGGGCGATTCGAAGCCTTCGATCAATTGTCTGACCTCATTTATTCGTGCCGCTGTATCCTGATGCTTCGCAAGAAAAGCGTTCGCTTCGTCTTCGGCCCCTGGTAGGAGATAAATTTGAGGATCGCGGCTCCGATCTCCGTAACCACGTATGAAGTGCCCTTCAATTCTTTGGAGAAGAAAATTTAACCTTTCTGCATACGGGCCATAACGATCCCTCACGAATTGAAGTTCGAGGTCTTCATCGGCCACTTGCACTCCGATCACTTCGGTGACATGGACGCGTTGTGGGTGGGTGGCGTCATCAGCAATCGGGTCAATCCTTTGCGTGTGTGGGGACCTTCCGGACACGAGCCTGAGTACGGTACAGCCTACGCCATCGACCACATGCAGAAGATGCTCACCTGGGACAAGGGCAGCCGGCTTGGCCTCATTGATATCCGCGGCCTTGAAATCGAGTTGGGTAAATTTTGAAGCCTTGTCGGGAAGTTACAATATCATTGTTATACGGGGAAACAGCTCTGTCCCGGAACACGCAAGAGTCATTGCCAATCTTTATTCGGAGGAATACGTTCAGCTGACGAAAGAAGCGAGCCGATCGTTTGCCACGGCGCTCCGGGAATCGCTGGTAGAGCAGGAACGTGAAAGGCAGGCTGATCTGGTAAATGTTGAGTCAAAGATTCAAACGTTTTTGAATGAAGAAGGTGTAGTCGGGCTTGATCCGGGGGGAGCCAATATTGTTTCTGCGATCGCCGACATTGAAGCGCAGCGAGAACAGATCATAATCGATCTTCAGATGCAGCAGACGTCGCTGGATCTGATTGATCAGGAGATGGCTATTCTTAACCCTGCACTGGCAGCCGCCGTGGCTTCCAGCCTGCCCGAACGAATTGAAATTATTCAGGCAGAGCTCGCCGAGGAAGAAGCGGAACTCGCCCGGATTCTACGCAAAAACCCTCAATTTGAAGGTCGCGATATCGATGTTCTTCGTCCCATGCGTACCAAAATATCCCAGATGCAGCGCGAAGTGGACAGTCTCTCGATCGAATACGTTCGTCTGGCAGTGGCTGCCGGTAATGTGTCCGGGAAAACAGATTTTATCTCTCAGCTGGCAAATTTGAATCAGCAGGCGGTGGACAAACGAATCAGTATCGGTGGCCTTCAAGCTAAAATCCGAGTGATCGATGCGCGTCTGTCAAACTACGAGGCTGATCTTAATGCGCTCCCGAGTCAGGCGTTGCAGCTGGCACAACTTGAACGGGCGCGCGCCCAAGCCGAGCGCATGTACGAGTATGTAGTGGATCGTCTGCAGGCGGCAGAAATCCAGGAGCAATCCGAACCAGGTTATGCCAGTATTTTGGCCACAGCGCATACCCCCGGTTCCCCTTATTACCCGGTTCATTCCGAGGACTTGATACTGGGTGCTTTTTTCGGACTTTTCCTGGCCCTCGGCCTGGTGTTCATTCTGGACAAGTTTGATGCAAGAATTTATCAGCCTGGCCAACTCAAATCTCAGGGATATCGGGAGATTGGTGTCATTCCCGACATGAGCCGGCTCATTGCTTCCGATCATGATGGAGAGGAGTTTTTCGAGCACGACGGCTTGCGTTTTTCGACAAGCCTGATCTCTGTATTGAGTCCGATATCGACCATTGCCGAGGCTTACCGGCAGGTAAGAACCTATTTACAGTTTAATCTCCCGGGAGATGAAACCAAGACGATACTGATATCCAGTCCGGGTTCGGGTGAAGGGAAATCAACTACTGCTGCCAATATTGCCATTTGTATGGCCCAGTCGGGCAAACGAACGTTGCTGATCGATGCGGATCTGAGACGACCCAAACAACATTACCTGTTCGGACTGAAGCGCGAGAGCGGCTTGAGAGAACTGTTGATAAACGGAAACAGTGTGGACATTTCATCCTGGTCTACGTTCATAGATAATCTTTCCATTCTTTCTTCTTCGAAAACCGACGGACTGGCTTTGAATGCACCTCAGGCCGCAGTTGTCGACAGACGCGGGCAGCACATGATGGTCAAACATCTGCCCGAGCTTCTCGGATCGGACAAAATGATTGCTTTTCTGAAATCGATGAAGGATTCGTTTGATGTAATTATCATCGATTCTCCTCCGGTACTTGCAGCCACCGATGCAGCAATTCTTTCCACGCGGTGTGTTGCGACCGTAATTGTCGCTCGTGCGGGGAAAACCAAAGGAGGAGATCTTGAACATTCGATGGAAGCACTTGCCGACGTAGGGACAAAACCCCTGGGTGTGATCCTGAACGTTTTTGATGTGGAGAAATCGGTTGGACATCGGTACCGATACAAGCTCTACTCAGATTACGCTGGATACTCAGTGTATGATTCAGAAGTGGCTCACTCTTGACGATACTCAAGAAGGACAGGTCTGCAGCAGGGCAGTTTTTTAATGCCGCCCCAGGATGCACCTCTTAAATTGCAATGCCCTCAACAATCGTTCGCCGCGGCGAATTATCTCGAATGATTACACCAATAAAGAAAGAAGGGTTGATCCTTACAATCGTTATTTTATTGGCGACTATTTCGCCCTGGAATTCTCAAGCACAGGAATTCGGCCGTGTCAACGATTATGAAAATAATGGAGGTGCATACCACTCGTTTTATGAGCTGGGAGAAGCTACCGTACAGATACAGGTTCTCGGCAGTATTGGAGTTACAGGACTCTGGGAGGTTGGCATCAGTATCGATCTTGGACAGTTGATCGCGCTGGCGGGAGGTCCGACAGCTACGTTGAACCAGGAAACGCAGGGATCAACTCGCTCATACAGCGACGGAACGGTGAAATTATATCGACGGGCAGGCGGCCGGAGAGACCTGATTTACGAAGCAGAGATAGATCGAATGTTGATGGAACCAGAACATTATCCGCCACTTCAGGACGGAGATGTATTGGTGGTGGAGACGGTAACCTATCAGCAAAACAGACTTACGTGGCGCGATGCGTTCTTAATTTTAAATACCGTGATCTCAACGGCCGTTTTGATAGACAATCTCCGGAACTGAAAAAACCCGAGACGGATATCAGCAACACACGGCGCATCAGCCGTTTCGCAATTCAGAATCTCCGGAACAG
>JACZYD010000083.1 GCA_022571255.1 Bacteroidota bacterium | reverse complement strand
TCTGGGAACTCTACCGGCAAGGCGTGTCCAGTTCATTGTTATTTTTCTTCTGGGTACGTCCGTGGTGTTCGGTCTCGTTCTTGCGATGTTGACGGGCAATTATTTGCTTGTATCCGTCGACGTAATTGGCGTTCTTATAATGTTGGTACTTTGTATTCGGGATCGGCCCGTGTTGCGTAATATATCATTTACCTTGGACCTTTTGGTGGGTTGGCCACTTCTTACTTTTCTGGTATCCTGGCTGATTCAGCTTCAATCCTGATTCGGGGACCGTTCCTGAAGACGGGGCGTTTACAAACCGAAATGCGTTCAAGGTACTCGTGTTTACCAGGAAATAAGTTACAGGACCGGGTAATATTGCCATCTTGTCCGCAATTTGTGTACCTGAATTCTTAAAATCGAAAAGTGTCCTGACAGTCAGGACGTTAAAAAGGATAGAGTTATGGCTCGAATTACAGCTGCCGTTCTTGTCACATTGGTCTATTTCATTCAGTGCGTTCCTTCATCGTCTGCGAGGCAGCGGGCAGGCATCCAACTGGACGTAGATTATGCCTCTTTCGCATATGCAGATGGAGAATCGTTGGTGGAGGTGTACCTCGCCTTTGAAGCTGCCACTCTGATATACCAACCTGAAGCCCGGGGATTTGTCGCTGATATACCAGTCAGTCTCTCCGTGTACAGATCGACACTGGCAGAGTTGGAAGGGACACCTGTTGATCCTGTCTGGGAAGATATGTTAGCTCTTTCGTTTGTATTGGCAGATACAACGGGACTTGTTGAGGGTCAACATTTTATTCACCAGGTCCGTGTTCTTGTACCACCGGGGGAGTACGAACTGCGCGTGGGAATTTCGGACGATGAGTCTATTGGTCGGACGCCCGTTGAACTTCGACGAGACTTGATTATTCCGGATTATTCAAACACCGATGCTGTCTTGATATCGGATTTCACTCTCGCCAGCTCAATTCAGGCCAGCCAGGATTCCGACGATCTTTTTTATAAAAACGGTTTGATCATCCGTCCGAATGCGAATCAACTGTTCGGCTCTGGACTCAATAGCGTGTTCTATTATGCAGAGGTATACGGTCTTGATCAGATTGTCTCGAGTAACGGTAAGTATTCGGTATTCGCCTACATTGCCGAGGCGAATATACCCCGGCCTCTCCCCGACCTTCAGAGTAGAAAAAGTCGGGACATTCGTATACCCGATGTACTGGTGGGATCTTTTGATGTATCCGCACTGGTAAGTGGCTCCTATTTTCTACGAATTGCAGTCCTGGATGAAGGGAATCAGGCCGTGGCGGAGCAGATGAAAAAGTTCTTTGTGTATAATCCATTGGTCGAACGCGCTGCGCCTGTTGTGATGCAAGACCAGTCGTTCGAAGGAAGTCGTTATGCGGCCATGACGGAGGAAGAAGTAGAGCTCGAGGAAAATCAAATTGAGATTATTGCAACGAATCGTGAACGTCGCAGATTCAAGTCTATCAAAGACCCGCAAGAGAAGCGTCGGGCCATTATGGATTTCTGGATCGTACGGGATCCGAGTCCTTCCTCTCCTGTCAATGAATACGAAGAGAGTTTTCGTGCGCGTATACACTACGCAAACGATCGGTATACTTCCAGTTTCGACGAGGGCTGGAATACGGATCGAGGACGGACTCTGGTCAAATTCGGAACACCGTCGAATATTGAACCCCACCTCTACGAGAGGGATATTATGCCCTACGAAAGGTGGGAATACAATAATATTTCGGGCGTAGGGCAGGCTCTCTTCGTCTTTGCTGATTTGAATGGATTCGGAATGTTCCAGTTATTGCATTCGACGGTTGCCGGAGAACGCAATAATCCGGCGTGGTTGACTGATCTCAGGCAATAATCAAGCAAGGACAGGCTTCCCATTACGACCGCCTGGCGTATTTTAGGCACTCTTTTCAACTCGTTCCCTTTTCCACACTTATCGAGTCCGGGCGTATGGACACGAAATCCGTAAGCATAGAAAATCTTTCGAAGTGCGACGGTCAGTCTGTAAAATTGCAAGGCTGGTTGTATAACAAGCGGGGCTCAAAAGGCCTGTATTTTCTGTTGCTTCGCGACGGTTCTGGCCTTGTGCAGTGTGTAGTGAATCAGTCAGAGGTGGAGGAATCTGCGTGGCGGGTTGCCGAGGAAGTGACGCAGGAAAGTGCCATTCGAATCCACGGCACGGTCAGTCAGGATGACCGGCAACATGGTGGCTACGAAGTCCATGTTTCTGATCTAGAGATGATCTCAAAGTCAGAAGACTACCCGATAAGTCCGAAGGAACACGGTGTCGATTTTCTGATGAATCACAGACATCTGTGGCTGCGCAGCCAACAACCGTGGGCTGTTCTACGTATTCGAAACAGAGTGATCATGGCTATCCATGGCTTTTTCCAGAGTCAGGGATTTGTACAGATGGATGCGCCCATTCTTACCGGAACAGCAGTCGAGGGTACGTCGACGTTGTTCGAAATGGATTATTTCGATACCACGGCGTATCTGACGCAGAGTGGGCAGTTGCATGGAGAAGCAATGGCCATGGCTTTTGGAAAAATTTATACATTCGGTCCGACATTCCGGGCCGAAAAATCAAAAACACGCCGCCATCTCACGGAATTCTGGATGATCGAACCGGAGATGGCATTTTTTGATCTCGAGATGAATATGGATCTCGCGGAATCAATGCTCCAGAGCATCGTAAAAAACGTAATGGAGTTGTGCGAATCCGAGCTGGCAATATTGCAGAGGGATCTCGAGCCGTTGAAAATGGTCTCTAATCCATTTCCCAGAATTACGTATGACACGGCCGTTGAACTGCTTCAGAGTAGAGAGACAGCAAAGATGTTCGACGAACGACAAAGAAATCTCGAAGCCGAGCTGCACTCTCTGGATACAGAAAAAGAGGAAAAGCAGAAGCGATGGGGTCAGGCTAAAAAAGGAGAAAAACGTCGTATTGATACGCGTAACAATGAAATCCAGAAGCGAACGTCTGAGATCGATGAGGAACTTCGAAACCTTCCTTCCTGGCGGGAATCAGCCCAGGGATTTGAATGGGGATCGGATTTTGGAGGCAGCGATGAAACTGTGCTGACGTGGCATTTTGATGGTCCGATTATCGTGCATAGATTTCCACATGGGTTCAAGGCCTTTTACATGAAGCGTGACCCCGAGGATGACAGGCTGGCACTCGGGATGGATGTGTTGGCACCCGAAGGATATGGTGAAATCGTGGGTGGAGGGGAACGAGCCACGGACTTGGCTTTTCTTGAGAAGCAGGTCAAGGAACATGGACTTCCGCCGGAAGCATTTCGCTGGTATTTCGATCTGCGCAGATACGGATCTGTCCCGCACAGCGGATATGGTCTTGGACTCGAACGTACCGTAGCCTGGATTTGTGGTCTTCATCATCTTCGCGAGGCCATACCTTTTGCCCGGACCATGGATCGTCTGTATCCTTGATTTCCAGTTCCAAAATTGGTTTTAATGATATGATTCGAACCTGCAAAGCAACTTTTACGCACGTTATATTCGCCGGAATAACGCTGAGTCTTGCCATTAATCTTTCGGTGACTGCTCAGGATGTACGCTCCGGTGGGGCGGATATACGATCTGTTACTGTTTCAGGGAAGGGTCGGTTATATGTCGTTCCAGATCTGGCAACCGTACGTTTCGGAATCGTGACAGTAGACGAAAATGCAGAAGTCGCACGTACTCTGAATGCCGAGGCGGCGTCAGAATCGATGAATGTCCTTCGTGCTATGGGAATTGACGAACGAAAAATTCGCCTGGAAGCGTTGACACTCGAACCGAATCGAGTGATGGACGAGGCAGTTCGTCGATTCGTTGAGAAAGGATTTCGCGCCGTGCGGGAGGTCTCCGTCATTCTGGAAGATCTGGATCGGCTGCCGGAACTTATAGCAGGGGTCGTTCAGGGTGGAGCCAATCGGATACAGGGAATCTCGTACGGATTAAAAAATCGAAGGGATATTGAGCTTCAGGCGCTGAAACTCGCCATGAAAGACGCACAGAAAAGGGCGGACGTAATGGTCACGACACTCGGAGTGCATCTTGGTGATGTTCTCCGAATATCAGAACAGGGTGTTGTCGTTCCGAGGCCGGTACTCCGGATGGAAAAATCAGCAGGAATGAACGAATTGTCTGCTGCCGCAATGCCAGACGCTTTTGCGAGTGGCGAGATGGAAATTATCGCTAACGTGACGGTGGTTTTTGCGATCAAAGGAGGCCAATAATGCCTCGGACACTGATGGTATCCATTTCGGGTATTCGAGGCATTTTCGGTCGGGGCCTTGATCCGCTTGTCCTCGTCAGATTTGTGTCTGCTTATGCGACATGGAGCCGCAGTCGGACCCCCGGTATGCCTGTGATCGTTGTTGGTAGAGATGCTCGGGTCACCGGCGAGTTATGTCAATCGATAGTGATGTCGACCCTCCGGAGCATGGGATGCAATGTGATTGATGCGGGACTGACTGCAACTCCAACCGTTGAGATGGCAGTGATAAAAGAAGGAGCTGCAGGTGGCATCGTTCTGTCTGCGTCCCATAATCCTGCAGAATGGAACGCACTCAAATTCCTCAACAGTCGTGGTGAGTTTTTGAGTGCCGCCGATGGCGAGGAGGTCATGGCAGAGGCCGAGCGAGGCGATTTTTCGTATGTCGCATACGACCAGATAGGAGAGCGCGATAGTCGATCGTATCTGGATTATCACATCGACCAGGTGTTGGGACTGCCGTTTATTGATCCAGACCTGATTGCAAACCGAGAGTTCAAGGTTGTGGTCGACGGTGTAAATTCGGTAGGTGGAGTTGCCATTCCCCGTCTTTTGCGTGCTCTGGGCCTGGGCGAGAAAAACATTGTTTGTGTAAACTGCGAGCCCACCGGGCTGTTATCACATCCGGCTGAGCCACTTCCGCAGAATCTGATTGAAACCTGCCAGCTCGTGGCTGACTCTGGCGCAGATATCGGGATTGTTGTTGATCCGGATGTCGACCGGCTTGCCCTGGTCCAGGATGGTGGTGAATATTTCAGCGAAGAATTGACCCAGGTAGCAGCAGCACAATTCTTGTGGGGTGTCAGATCGGGTCCCTTTGTCACTAATTTGTCGTCGTCCAGGGCGATTGACGACGTGGCTGCGGGCTTCGGAATGGAGGTATTTCGTTCGGCGGTAGGAGAAATCAATGTCGTCGAAAAGATGTACGAGGTTGGAGCCATTTTAGGGGGTGAGGGAAACGGTGGTGTCATTCTTCCCGACTTACACCACGGACGAGACGCATTGGTGGGAGTGGCGATGATTCTGCAACATCTCGTGAATAGAAAAACGTCAATGCGGGAGTTGAAGGCTGATTTACCGGATTATGGCATGGCCAAACTTAAACAGGCAATCGGTGATCTGAATCCGGAAGACCTGCTTTTGAAGATTGCGGATCGCTATTCGGACGAGCAGATCTCGACCATCGACGGCGTAAAAATTGATTTTGCCGAAGGATGGGTTCATATGCGCCGCTCGAACACAGAACCAATTATACGGGTCTATGCGGAGGCTGGCTCTGATGAAAAAGCGACGGCTCTGGGGCGACGGTTCATGAATGAATTGATCGCTTGATCACTCCCTTTAAAGCATGATGGCTTATCAGACGTCAGTCCATTTGGCGTCTTCGACGTCAGAATGTGACTGAGAAGTCCCTCTGGAATTGCGTCGGACCTCGCTTTGTGGTCGACCAGATTCGGGGCTTGCTCCCCTTTGACGGGAAGATCGAACGTAAAAGGAGCGATCAGATGGTTCGCGCATGTGAGAATCACCGAGAGAAATCCCTTCTTTGCGTCCGAGGGCAGCGCGCAGAAGATTGCCCACGGTACGCGAGATCCAATAGGCCAGAACAATCAGAAAAAGAAATTTCAGCAGCAAAACAGGGCCTGGATTAGAGTAAAGGCAGTTGACTTGGCGAAGGGTTATAATATGTAGTTCCCGAATGGTTCAGCGAAGAAACCTGCCGGATGAGTTCATCGAACTCCTCTACATTATGAACGAAGTCGATTTTGGTTGCATTTACGATCAGAAGAGGAGTCTGTACGTAATGAAAAAAGTACTGATTATACGCATCGTTTAGCGATTCTATGTAGGATTCCTGCATATTCACTTCGTACGATCGGGCGCGTTTGCGAATGTTTTGCATCAGGCGAGCGGTGCTCGACTGAAGATAGATGATCAGATCCGGAACCGGGGTCGTCGGTTGCATGAGTGTATACATCGACTCATACAGTTGTAATTCGTCGCCGCTCAGATTCAGCCGGGCAAATATACGATCTTTGTCGAAGGCGTAGTCGCTGATTGTGGCTTGATGAAAGAGGTCCCGAGTGTGCAGCGATTGTTGCTGTCTGAAACGGCTGGCAAGGAAACTGAGTTGTGTCTGGAATGCCCAGCGTTCCCGGTCATCGTAGAATCGTTGCAGGAACGGATTGTCTTCAAACTCCTCCAGAACAATCTGAGCACCTTGTCGCTCGGCCAGTAATTTTGCGAGAGAACTCTTACCGGCTCCGATCACTCCTTCGACGATGATATACAGCAGATGATCAGGCAATCGTAGCGGTGGCCTGTCGGCGTCATCGTTTTTGCTCGATAAAAGGGAATGGTCTCGCAAACTCATCAGCAGAGAATAAAGATGACCGTGATACGCATGTGGTCAGTGAGCCGGTATCCGTACAGTTCGCTAAAAGATATTGAACCGTTGCATCAAACGGGGCAGGTATATGAAATTCCGGGCGTAATTCAAATAGCGGTTGCAATACAAAGCGGCGCTGCGCGAGGTGCGGATGAGGAATCTTCAGCGTGCCAGAAACCAGAGTCTCATTGCCAAAAACAATGATATCAAGGTCAAGCGAGCGTGCTTTCCATGTACTGTTCTGAACGCGTTCGCGTCCATTGTCATATTCTATTTTGAGGCATGCCTCAAGAAGTGTCTGTGGAGACAGAAATGTTGTGACGAGTACGAGGGCATTCAGGTACAGCGGTTGCGGCCCGCTCGATTCGAGCGTATGCGCCTCACTTTCATAGATTGACGAGAAATCGATGACGGAAACGTTTCTTAATCTGTCGAGGGCCTTGATCGCCGTCCGGATATTCTCTAATCGATCTCCGAGGTTTGACCCGAGGGCGATGGCCACGTCAGTTGAGGATTCGGACATAACTGGAAAACGGTATGGAGCCGGAAGGGGCCGGAAAGATAACGAAGTGTTTATCACCGATGAGTCCAAAAAAGAAAGGGGTGAGACCCGATGCGGTCCCACCCCTTTCCAATAATGGATCGATTTCGCTCCGACTGACGCCTGTTTCCCCGGTCGGTTCGAATCCTGACCTCCTTAGAAGTCCATTCCGCCCATTCCCGGAGGTCCACCAGGCATTCCGCCCATACCACCGGTTTCCGGTTCGGGCTTGTCGGCTACGACGGCCTCCGTCGTGAGAAGTAATCCTGCAACAGAAGCAGCATTCTCAAGAGCAGCTCTGGTAACCTTGGTCGGATCAATAATTCCGTCCTTGATCATGGAACCATACACTTCTGTCTGAGCATTAAATCCGAAATCATCCTTGCCCTCCTTGACGCGCTGAACCACAATCGATCCTTCAACACCCGCGTTTTCTGCAATCTGTCTCAGAGGCTCTTCGAGAGCACGACGAATAATCGAGATACCGATCTTCTGGTCTGGATTGTCACCCTTCAGATTCTTCAGTGCGTCCATGGCGCGAATGAATGCCACACCGCCGCCAGGAACGATTCCTTCTTCGATAGCCGCGCGTGTAGCATGCAATGCATCCTCGACACGAGCTTTCTTTTCTTTCAGTTCCGGCTCGGTAGCCGCGCCGATTCGAAGCACAGCGACACCACCTGAGAGTTTTGCAAGGCGTTCCTGCAATTTCTCGCGGTCGTAATCACTCGTGGTTGATTCGATCTGCTGTTTGATCTGATTTCCGCGGGCCTTGATCTGCTCACTTTTGCCGGCGCCGTCTACAACCGTTGTATTGTCCTTATTCAGTACAAGACGTTTTGCCTGTCCAAGCGCATCGATTTCTGTATTTTCAAGACGGTATCCCTTTTCTTCCGAGATGACCGTTCCGCCGGTAAGGATGGCAATATCTTCAAGCATGGCCTTGCGGCGATCTCCAAACCCCGGTGCTTTTGCAGCAGCAACCTTCAGTGTACCGCGAAGCTTGTTCACCACTAAAGTTGCAAGCGCTTCACCTTCCACGTCTTCAGAAATGATCATCAGTGGACGTCCTGTCTGTGCGACTTTCTCAAGGATTGGCAGAAGGTCTTTCATCGCACTGATCTTCTTGTCATGAATCAGGATGTACGGATCTTCAAGGACCGCTTCCATATTGTCCGCATCCGTTACGAAGTACGGAGAGAGGTAACCACGGTCAAATTGCATACCCTCTACAACCTCAAGAGTGGTCTCGGTTCCTTTTGCTTCTTCAACGGTGATAACACCTTCTTTACCGACGCGTTCGAAGGCCTCTGCAATGTTATTTCCGATCTCTTCGTCACTGTTCGCCGATATCGATGCTACCTGAGCGATCTTGTCTTTGTCCTGGATTTCGACGCTCATGTCGTGAAGAAACTCAACGACCGCGATTACCGCTTTATCCACACCTCGCTTGAGGTCCATCGGGTTGGCACCTGCAGTTACATTTTTCAGACCGGCGGCAACAATAGCCTGTGCCAGGACAGTTGCGGTAGTCGTTCCATCTCCAGCAACATCGCTGGTTTTGGATGCTACTTCTTTGACCATCTGTGCTCCCACGTTTTCAATCTTGTCTTCCAACTCGATCTCCTTGGCGACCGTTACGCCGTCTTTGGTGACTGTCGGGGATCCGAATTTCTTCTCGATGATGACGTTACGGCCTTTCGGACCGAGCGTCACTCTTACGGTATCGGCGAGTTTGTCAACTCCGCGTTTCAGAGCAGAGCGCGCATCCGAATCGAATAATATTTGTTTTGCCATGATAATAATGTTGTGCTAAATCTGGTTTTCTTTGGGGCGCAAGGCCCGAAGGTTTCTGAATCACATTGCGTGTAAAACGATGTGATTCAGTCGGTAATGACGCCCAGGATATCCGACTCGCGCATGATGAGCAGTTCCTCATCGTTAAGGGTAATCTCCGTTCCGGAGTATTTCCCATAGAGCACGGTGTCTCCAGCGTTAACGGTCATGTCAATCTTGGTGCCGTTCTCGACCCGGCCAGGGCCGACAGAAACGACTTCACCACGTTGTGGTTTTTCTTTGGCGGTATCTGGAATGAACAGACCGCTTGCTGTTTTTTCTTCAGCAGGCTGCGGTTTGACCACAACACGATCGCCTATAGGTTGAATGTTAGCCATTGGCACAAGCCTCCGAGACTATTGTTTGATTAAGGGAATGAGATTTTCAAATCGGTGGCTGATCTGGCACTCGGATTCATAGAGTGCTAACAGAGCGGCCAAATTTTTTTCAGGATCCGGCACTTGTGGGTGGCCTGGATCAAGACACCAAGATACCTTATCGTTATTTATCTGTTCCCGGGATATGGGCCTTAAGTCGGTATTTGGCATTGGTTTCGTGGTGAAATCGGGTTAAATTTTCGTGAACGATCCGTAGAGCGTCAGGGGAAACGGTTTTTGAAGCAGCAGCGTGGGTACGGTAGATTAAAACATCTCTTGTGGAACGGCGATAATGAATGCAGAGAGTCTGAAAAATGAAGAGGATTGTATTGGAGATGGTCGACCTGCGTCGGGTCGCACTCTTTCGGACTGCTCCGGGTCGGCTCGTCGCGGTATGGATCGCGCCGGGACAGAACGCGCCGGGACAGAACGCGCCAGGACAGAACGCGCCGGAATGGATCGCGCCGGGACAGATCGCGCCGGGACAGAACGCGCCGGAATGGATCGCGCCGGAACAGCCCGGACTGCAGAAAATGCCCGTGGGTGGTCTGTTGCTTTTGCACTCACATTATTGCTCGGGCTGACGGTCTCTTTGACACCATTCTATTCAGATGTGATCCGGGGTGGGGTCATGCAGGCATTCTCGTTTGTATGTCATCAACTTCCCTCGCGCTCGCCACACGTGGGCGGCGTTCAACTCGCCGTATGCCATCGATGTATGGGTATATACTGGGCGCTTCCCGCCGCCGCTCTGGTCTTTGGTCTTTCCCGGGGCTTGCGATTTGTAACCAGATACAGAACCATGACCATCGTCGTTCTGGCCGGCATTCCAGCGGGGATCGATTGGATGGGCGATATACTCGGGTTCTGGGTTAATACGCCTTCATCGAGATGGGTCACCGGCGCAATTTTCGGGCTCGTAGCCGGATACCTGCTGACCGAAGGCATATCGGACATTGTACGAGAGTCGAGATCAAAAAAAGGGGGAACACCACGCGGCAAGCAGCCAGGTTCTTAAAAAGAGGTGTAAAGTACCGGCGAAACCTGCCAGAACCCGGTAATCCCGGTACCATTTGTGGTGCCGACCGTGTATTTTTCGATGCCCAGAGATAATTTTTTGAAACTCCACTGAATCTCGTCCTGACATGCCCAGTAAGCAACAATCGATCATTCTCGGAGGACTCGTTGTTACCATTTTGAGTACTTCGTATCTCTCCTATATCAATATGTTATGCTGCCTCGGGGTCCTTACAGGGTCCATGGTTGCAGTCTGGCACTATACCGATACCAACGAAATCACGATAAGGTCTGGCGAAGGCGCGGTCATGGGCATTCTTGCCGCCCTGTTCGGACTTGTTATTGCCAGTGTGTTGAATTTCTCATTGATCAAAATGGGAATCCGTCATGACCTGGCTATCTCTCAGGCTATTCTCAATTTTGCAGGAGACAGTATGCCGCCTGAGCAATATGATGCCATGGTGGAGCAGATGGAAGCCGAGTATACGATCGGGATGATGATGAAAAACATGGCGTTTGGTGCCATCCCTTACGTCATTTTCGGAGCCATCGGGGGACTGATTGGCTCCAAAATGTTCAAGAAAGGTGGTGACGAGCCGGCCGATTTCGAAGGCTGACAGGAGGTCCCAGTACAAGCTGAAGAATAAAGGCTTCCTTCAGCTCCGTTCTGTTGGAGAGCCGGGCGCTGATACGAAGTGATTCATGAACCGGTGCCGACGAAGCAGGTATCTTCTCCGGCTTGTTCTTTGTCCGGCTCGGGGTCTTTGATTTGCGATCAACAAAACTTCTGTCGCGGTGATCATCGTGCGGCGTGCGCTGGCTTTTGATCGTAGCGTGAAAGTCGAAATCGGCAGTCTGATCGGTCCAGTCGTCTCGCGTTTCCGTATGCCACTCGTTACTTGCCATTTCGTTGAAACGGTCGTCGGATGCTCCGACCGGTGCTGCGGACTCAAGGCTTTCTTCTGACTGCCAGGCAGAAGAAGCTTGCTCTTGAGCTGGCAGTTGCCCTTGCGGGTCGTCAAGAATTTGACGGAGGAACTTGACCAGAACAGGTTCAACCGGGCGGGGTTGCAAAGTTGTTTTTTCGGCGAGAAAATCTTCGTCATCAGATCCCGTATCAACCTGATAGTGCAGTGCAACCGGCTCGGGGTTGCGCTTTGGAATCTGTTCGGATTTCGGCTCGGCGGTGGTACGCTTGATCGGGACTGGACTTGCGGCTGTCGGTGCCTGACGTTTTTTCCCCTGTTTTAAAAAGCGGCGGAACAGGTAAAACAATACCATGCCGATTAAAAAAATTACATCACCGTCCATGACATTCCGTGGGATCTGTTAGAATTCTTACACCCTTTCTGCGCGATGGATTCAATATAACGCTTGCAAAGTCTGTTTATGTCTGTAATACCTTGTAGACGTTTCCTGTCACCCCCTTTCTGGCAGAGGTACTCCTATCTTCAATGTTTCGAAAAGGGCTCGATTGGCTTTCGGAAAAGCGTAATCACTCATTTTATCGCGCGCCACCCATCTGACCGGTAATCCTTTTTTTGAAATCGGAACACCAGACTGAATGCTGCAATGGAATGCGTACATAGTGATTTTGAAATGAGAATAGGCGTGATTCACAGGGGGAAGGGCCTCGCCAACGGCTACATCAATCCCCAGTTCTTCGCGCAATTCTCGCCTGCACGATTCGTGCAACATCTCACCGGATTCGCGCTTCCCTCCGGGGAATTCCCACAGTCCACCCAGCATGCCCTCCTCGGCTCGGCGTTGGATAAGGAATTCCTCATTCTGATTTAAAACAATGCCCACGGCGATATCATAATGTGGGACGCGAGCCCGCTTTTTCTTCACGGGAAAATCCATGGGCCGTCCGAAAGGATGTCCAGACTTGCATGCGAGGCAGAATTGGTTCAGCGGACAATGTATACAATCTGGATTTTTCGGCCTGCAAACGAGCGCGCCCAAGTCCATGATGGACTCATTGTGGCGCCCGGGTGCTTTGTGATCGAGAAGATCCGTGGCAAAGACCTGGAGGGTTTTTCGAGTCAGTGAAGACGATACCTCATTCGAAAACGCCGAGAGCCGTGTGAGGATACGGATGACGTTAGAGTCGAGCACGGCGTATGGTTTTCGAAAAGCTATTGAAAGAATGGCTGCGGCCGTATAATCTCCGATGCCTGGCAGGCTTCTTAATTGCTCGAAATCCGCAGGAATCA
Organism: Bacteroidota bacterium; assembly: GCA_022571255.1. Taxonomy (GTDB): domain Bacteria; phylum Bacteroidota; class Rhodothermia; order Rhodothermales; family UBA10348; genus N075bin62. The sequence goes on along the minus strand of JACZYD010000083.1, from coordinate 2,101 downwards.
CTCCGTCATAAAGCTCTACGATAAGACTCGCAGAACGATGGAGATTTCGCGCCCGGGAATAATAACCAAGTCCTTCCCACTCCTTCAGAACCCGATCGAGCGTTGCAGCGGCAAGCGATTCAATATTCGGGAACTCATTGGCAAAGCGAAGAAAATAAGGGGTGCCCTGATCAATACGAGTCTGTTGCAGAATGATCTCCGACAGATAAATCAGATATGGATCCTTGGAATTGCGCCAAGGCAAATCTCGTGCATTCCGCTCAAACCAGGTCTTGAGGCCGATTTGAATCAACTCTTTCCGGGCGACAACGTGAGCGATTCCGTTCACGATTATCGGACCGTGACATGAATCACAACAGAATCAGCAGGAATAACCATGTCATCTTCCCGGAACACATAAAACCAGAGAGCGTGATCACCCCTGTCGGATTCGGTTGTCTTCCAGAAAAAAGTTTGATTTCTCAACCAACTCCGGGTGGGAAGTTCGATACCTGCGTATCGGACGGACCGCATGCCATCGATCGAATCCGGGAGATTCGTGATAAAAACTTCGCCTGCCATTATCGTGTCCGCCACCGTATATACTGCCGTGTCTACTGCTGTTCGTGCTGCCGCAGTGTTTGCTGCCGTATCTGCTGCTGTTCGTGCTGCCGCAGTGTTTGCGATAGCGACGCGAATCTCATGTGTTACCCGGAGTTCCTCGCCGCTGACGAGGGCCGAGGATGCATTCAGCCCGGGATTGATCCCCGTCCCCGACAAAGGCGCCGTATCTGACGGGGGCGCCGCAGAGAAAACGTGTAAAAGCAACAACAATAACATTGACATTTCAGAAATGTCTCTGGATGGGGACAATAACACAATATATACACGCAGAAATCGGAATCGTATTTCGGTAAATTTGTTTGTCGCCGCGACGATTTCAATGATCGCGCCTGCAGTAACCGACGCTCAGGCTCTTCAGCCTGTCGACCACCCGTTGTTGATTGTAAACGGATCAGAACGTCAGGGCTGGCCGGAAAAACTGGCAATACCTTCATTCACCGACAGCGTCTCGGCGCTCATCGCATTCGAATCCACATTGGTCGAGTATTATCGATTGGACGGATTCCTTGCAGCGCACGTTGACTCCATTACGACGACGGGGTCAGGAACGACAATTTATTTTCAAACAGGGAGCCAGTCACACGTTGGCGGCTTCAGCGTCACCGGTATAGCTCTCTTTTCGGAAGAAGAAACCAGATCGTATCTGGACGTTTTCTCGGGAGACGTGTTTCGGATTCTCGAACTGGAGCTTGGTATCGATCGATTGTTGAAGGCATATTCGGCTCGTTCGTACAAAATGGTGGAAATCAACATCGAGAAAATGGATGCCGGAGGTGATGGAGACACGAACAGTCAGCTCACCGTTGATATTCATCTGGACATAATCGAGGGTGCTGCCACGATACTGGCTGGTTTGCAGCTTCCCGGAGCCGATCGCACCCGGACATCGTTTGTTATCCGGGAGTTGGGTCTCTCTATCGGAGCTCCTTTTTATAACGTCGAACTCTCTCCATTGGAGGATAAAATTCGCGAGTCTGGCCTGTTCGAGAGCGTTGGACCGGCCTTCATCGAAGTGTATCCGGATTCGACCCTTGTCCTGTCTATTCCGGTTGAAGAAGGGCCTCCGGGAACCTTCGATTTTGTGCTTGGATTTCTGCCGGCATCAAACTCCGAATCTTCTGGTCAGTTGATAGGAAGTGGGCATCTGGACCTTCTTAATCCGTTCGGTTACGGAAGGACATTTGAAATCGCGCTGGACCGACTCCCGGGTCAGAAAAGCAGTGGACGTGTTCGGTTTGCCGACCCCCAGATCGCAGGCATACCCATCCGTATCGACGTGGCATTCGAAGGTTACCAGAGGGATTCAACGTACTCGCAGCAGTCTCTTTCTTTTGAATTGGCGTATCGGTTCGATGCAGGGGTACGAGCCGGATTGCGGTATTCAAGAGAGTCGACCAGCCCTGGCCAGGCGGGTAACCAGCTTGTGGGACCAGTGCAAAGGATTCCGACTTCGACCCGTGCATTCTGGGGCCGGACGGCTTAGGTACGCCCCCTGGAC
>JACZYD010000082.1 GCA_022571255.1 Bacteroidota bacterium | reverse complement strand
GCCAATTCGGCATCGATCCACGAATATCAGGCCATTGACCGCATTCTAATCCGTCCAACCCCAATTGCATCTATTCATTTCGTTCGATTGATGGGACGCCTCGATTGCACTTACGCATGCAAGCCCGTTTCTTAAGGGCCGTCCTCACGCATATCGCCGTGGTCGAAAAAATAGCAGCCCTGAATTAGTGACTCATCGCGTGTATTTCATACTGGCCTCGGCCTGGCTTTTCTGCTCGCCCGCCCCCGACGCAGTCGCCCAGACCGTGACGCCGCCATCGAAAGCAGAGTCGATTTCCGAAACGCGGATCCTGGCGCATTATATGCCGTGGTATCAGACTCCTTCTGTGCATGGGTTCTGGGGGTGGCACTGGACGATGAATCACTTCGATCCGGACCGTCTTGACGACGATGGATTTCCTGAAATCGCGTCGCACTTCCAACCCCTCACCGGCCCGTACGACTCCAATGACCCTGTTATTCTTGAATATCAGACGTTGCTGATGAAGCTCAGCGGTATAGACGGCGTGATCGTCGATTGGTACGGCATTGAAGATTTCTGGGATTATGGCCTCATCAACGAGAGCACACACGCGCTTTTTGAAGCCATAGAAAGAGCCGGGCTGCAATTCTCCATCATGTACGAAGATCAGACAATCGGCCATATGCGCAACAACGGTCACCTGAGTTTCGGGTCGGAGATCGAACATGGTCAGGCGGTGATGCAATATCTGCAGGACAACTGGTTTGAAAAGGACACGTATGCGAAAATATTCGAACGTCCGGTCCTGTTTAACTTCGGCCCGCAGTTTTTTCATTCGGGTGCAGACTGGAATCAATTGTTTTCCACGCTCAGCGTCCCGCCACTCTTTTTTCCGTTGGGCAGGCCCCCGGTAAACCCTGCCTCCGGCGCCTTTTCGTGGCCGCCGATGTTCGATTCCGTCAACGGTGTGTTGTCGCGATCAGCGTTATTGCTCTATCTGGATGGCTTCGCGCTTGAATCTTCGAACTGGGATCACGCGGTGCCTTCCGCATTTCCGGGATTCCTCGACATTTACAGTCAGGCGCTCGTGGGCCCTTCATTTGGATTCCTGGATGCTTCGAGCGGAGAGACGTTTCAGCTCACGTTGGATGCCGCGTTCGACCTCGACGCTGACATCGTCCAACTCGTTACGTGGAACGACTACGGCGAAGGCACAATCATCGAGCCCACCGCCGAGTTTGGCTACCAGTACCTTGAGATGGTCCAGAATCAACGTCGTCTATCCATTGATCCGGCGTTTCCCCACTCAGTGGATGATCTTGAGCTACCCCTTCGGTTGTTCAATCTTCGAAAAAACGATCCGAACCACGCGGATTTGAATCAGGCGATGGACAGTGTTTTTGAGTCGCTGGTATCAGGCGAAACAGAGGCAGCGAGAACCGTCCTGGACTTATGGGAATCGGCGCTCGGAACGCCCGTTGAGACTGCGGAGGAGCCGGATATCACGGCCCGCTTCACACTTGGGGAGTTCTACCCCAATCCATTCGGCATCTCGACATCAATTCAATTGACATTGCCCCATCCGGCTTCAATCGAACTCACCGTCTTTGATCTGCTGGGACGAAAAGTTGCCTCACTGGCGGAAGGATTCATGAATCAGGGAACGCACTCGTTCGCGTGGAACGGGGCGGGCCTTGCGAGCGGCGCCTATCTGGTCCGACTCACCAGCGAGGGGCAGGTCAGAACAAGAATGCTTTTCATTTCCAGGTAGACGCCGACTGCGACCGCCGGGCTGACCATCACCTTTCAGTTTCCACCTCCCGGCAGCGCTTCTCCTTCTACCCACGGGGCACCCGCGGCAATGAGATCTAGGGCAAGTGCCGAAAGCCTGCTCTGGAGTTCTTCCAACCCACTTTTGAATCCCGTGAGCTGCTCGTTTGCGATCTGAAGCTGCTCGCGATGTGTGGCTGTCGGGCCGTAGGTTGAATTGCTGACCCCTATGGTCACGGTAAACAGGCGCCCGTCAACCGTCGGTCTGGTTTTTTCTCCCGGTTCCTGCCTGGCCCGGCTGCCGTTTACCTGGCCGTCAAGTTCGAGCAGATCCTGTCTGGCCTGGTGAATTCTGGAATCCAGGTCGCCCGGAGCGGCGGTCGCACGTCCGAGAGCGACCTTCATCAAGTCAACCTTTTTCAGAGCGTTCGAGAGGGCTGTCTGAACGGCCGAGCTTGTCCGCATTGCATCTTCGAGTGACCTCCAGAAGGCTGCCACATCTCTGTGTGATGATCCCTGAAGAGCACCGCTTCGAAGCGGCACCACGTCGAAGGTTTGCGGCGTGGACAGCGTCGTCACCTCGCCGTTGATTCGTTTTGACATCGTGACCGTGTACGTCCCCGGCGCAGCCAGCATTCCGCTCAGGCCCGCGTCGGTAGATCCCGATCCAACCGCCTCGGGTGCCGGAAACCTCAGATCCCAGGATACGCGCTGGAAACCCTCCGCGACAGGTCCTTCGATCCTCCGAACGACCTTTCCGTTCGTGTCGGTGATCGTAAACAGAATCGCAGGATCATCCTCCCTTTTCTCTTCTTCAACAGTCTCCCACCCCGGAAATGCTATATCGCGGCCCTCAGCCGCTGCTTTTTTCTCCGCTTCCTGCCGTATCGCCTTTCTGGTTTTCAGCCCGTCCCGGAGGTAGTAGGTAAACACCGCCCCGAATGGGGGATTCGGTGCCACGTAGTGCGAACTGCCCTGAGAGCCGCGACCAGCGTCGAAACTCAGCATCGGGCGGGGAATATACCACCAGGCTTTTCGCGTCGAGAATAACGTAGCCTCACTTTCCAACTGTTCGGCAGAGACCTCTCTCAGAGCGCTGTAGTCATCAAGAACAAAGAATCCCCGCCCGAATGAAGCTCCTACGAGGTCGTTTTCTCTTCGCTGAATGGCCAGATCCCTGAAAGAAATGGTAGGCACGCCGCCCGTGAGTTTCACCCATGTGCCGCCACCGTCCACAGTGAAGTATATCCCGAATTCAGTTGCTGCAAACAACAAATCGGCTTTAACATGATCCTGCACGAGCCTCCAGGCGAGGGTGCGGCCCGGTAGATTGCCCCGAATGGATTGCCACTTGCGACCCCGATCGGTGCTCTTGAATATATAAGGCGAATAATCACCGTATTTGTGGTTGTCCAGGACCACATACACGGTATTGACATCGTGCAGATCAGCTTTGATGTCGTTGACAAATGCTGTCGCGGGCAGCCCGGGCAACGAACCCACTTCGACGGCTCTCCAGTTTGCGCCTCCGTCTTCGGTAACCTGAATGAGCCCGTCATCGGTACCGGCGTAAATCAACCCTTCCTGGAGTGGAGATTCCGCCAGCGACGTGATGGTATTATAATTGGACATCGCCCCGACGTCCCACGGATTGTCCCAACTCTGTGTCGCGCCCATGATTTCGAGGGTGAGTCGGTCCTGATCCCGGGTGAGGTCGCCCGATATGACCGTCCAGTGGTCTCCCCTGTCGTCAGAGCGCCATACGCGCTGTGAGGCAAAATAAATCCGGGACGCCTGATGAGGGCTGACCAGGATGGGCGAGTCCCAGTTGAAGCGCTCATAGTCTTCGTCGGCGCCTGGTTGAGGTTGAATATCAACGACTTCGCCGGTAATCATGTCGATTCTGGAAATCGCGCCTTGCTGCCTCTCGGCGTACATGATATCCGGGTTTCCGGGCTCCGTTGCGGGCTGGTGCCCATCCCAGTTCAGCACAATTTTCCAGTCGGAATTCTGGATGCCATGTACGTTGTCGGTGCGCGACGGGCCGCCCTGCGTGCTGTTGTCCTGAGTACCCCCGAAAATATTGTAGAAGGGTTCGGTGTCGTCCAGCGCTACTTTGTAAAACTGCGTTACGGGGAGATTCTCGATAAATCGCCAATTTTTTGTCAGGTCGAAACTCTCGTATAATCCACCGTCCGAACCCACCAATAAATAATCCGGATCATCCGCACGAAAGGCGATCGCATGGTTATCCCCGTGTTTGTCTTTCTCATTCATTCGGTAGAAGGTTTTTCCGCCGTCTTCCGAGATCTGCAGATTGGCATCCATCAGGTACAGTCTCTCAAACTGGTGGGGAGAAGCGTAGAGTTCCTGATAATAATGAGGGCCGGTCGCTCCGGATACCGCGTCCGACATGCGCGTCCAGGAAGATCCCCGATCTGAGGATCGAAATACTCCGCCCGTCTTACGATCCAGTTCAATGGCGGCATAAAGGATATCCGGCTGCTGCGGCGAGATGGCCAGTCCGATTTTTCCCATGTTCGATTCGGGGAGGCCGCGCGTCAACTCTTCCCACGTTTCACCGCCGTCCGTGGAGCGATGAATGCCGCTCCCGGGGCCACCACCCATGTAAGCCGCGACCGTGCGGTGACGCTGCCACGTCGCGGCGAACAATCGATCGGGATTGCGCGGGTCGATTGCGATGTCAGTAACCCCCACCCACTCATCGTCACCGAGTGTTTTTTTCCAGGTTTCGCCCCCGTCGCTCGACTTGTACAGGCCACGATCTCCTCCGGAAGACCAGAGCGGGCCCTGGGCGGCCACCCAGATTATGTCGGAGTTTTCCGGGTGCACGATGATTTTCGAGACGTGTTCTGAGTTTCCGAGTCCCATGTTTGTCCACGTGGCGCCACCATCGTCGCTTCTGTAGACGCCATCTCCGTAACCCATGTGGCGTCCCCCCACGTTTTCTCCCGTTCCCACCCAGACGATGTGGGGATTGTTCGCGTCAATCGTCACGCTACCTGTGGAATAAGACGTCTGATCGTCGAAAATAGGCGTCCACGTCGTCCCCGCGTTTATCGTTTTCCATACGCCGCCTGACGCGACGGCCACATACCAGATCGCGTCGTTATCTGGATGAATGGCTATGTCTGCAATTCTACCGGACATGAAGCCGGGCCCGATATTTCTCAGGGTGAGTCCTGCAAACGTAGAATCCCTCATTCTTCCTTCAGAACTCGATCCATCCTGCCGCGCGGAGGCAGGGGAAGCCGCCAGAAACGATAGAATGACTGTAACAATCAACAACGAGAGCTTTTTCATGGTATTTCGCAGCGGGATGTCATTGTGGGATAGACGGAGGTCGCACGACGAAGATATACTTCTTCAGGATGATACGTAAACGAGGCGATCCCAATCTGAAATTTCACTCGGAGATTGTCTTCCGGGACGGGAGTGACCGGACCAGTCAGATCAGGCCGTTTACCATGTACGACTCTGTTGATCCGGAAGACCAGATGAGAACCAGTTGGCTCGGATACCAGCGACAAATGAATAATGCAAGTACCGCTGCGGTATCACCAAGCCTTGTGATCGTCCAGTTCGGTGCCATTCTCATGGCTCTTTTGAATCTAGACACACTGGTCAGGCCAACGTAACCTCCAAATATTTCGGACCCCACACTACCCGCGAGCTACCGGTACGGGGCCATCCGGCGGGGCCTCCGAAAATGTCGGCGGTTTTTTATGAGTCTGGAAAATGGCGCAGAATGGTTTGACAAATGGACCATAGTGAAAATCATTGCCGAAGTACACAATAGTTCGGCAGTGTTAGGCGATCTGGTCGGGTGCGGTATCGGTTTTAGGATCCCTCCGTATCGTTCCCTTACCAAGTTTGTTCGCTTCAAAATTAAATTTTTCTATCGAAGCAGTAAGATTTTCGACGTACGGCTTGAGCGATTTGTTAGACACTTCCTTAAGCAGATTCTGAGGTATAGGAGCTTAGCTATTTGTACTGTCCTTTAGATCATGAATTCGTTTTTCAAGTTGAAAAATGCGGTGTTTCTGTGACTTAAGTTCCATATGAACGAAAATTCCTAATAACCCAACAGCTAAATAGACAAATTGTGCCGATAAAGTTACAGACGGTTTGAAAAAGTAGAACGCCGATAAAGCCATTAAACTGTAGGACCAAAAGGCAACCCCATTAATTGATAATAGTCGTTTCATTAAACGTTCCCTCCATAATTTGTAAACGGAGACCCGATCAAAAACCAGATTGAATTCATTTCGCATGTCTAACGTCACGCATCACCGGCGGGGATGAAGCGCAGCGGAATTCCCGTCCGTGTGCATGCCATTGTTAGAAGCCATAGTGCTCTTCGAGTAACTCGCCGTCGACGTAGACAGTGTACTTCTGCCGTCGAAATCCCGCCATGAACATTGGTCTTCTGTGTTCTATCATAATCTGGTGCTTTTCCTCTTTGCCAACCGTGAATTCGTGACGTTTGACCGACTTGTAAAAGGTAAAATGTGCGGACAGACTCCATGGACTCACCAAGGAGAGTTCCTCTCCGTTTATAGTGACAGCCATCCTGCCGAACCAAGGATCTCGGTGAAACTTCACACGGTGCTTCTCAGCATCCCCGACTTCAAATTCGAATCGCATAACAGATCCTCCCTCATGAATTCATTTTTGGATTGTGCTTATATCGGCTGACGGATTCTGGGGACTGGGTTCGCGTGGCTTCAGTCTACACTGCATTCAGCGCAAGAGCAAGACTACCATGGAAGACAGAGGTACAAGACCTGCTCCACTATTTCCGGCGTGATTTAGGTGCCAGAGTTTGTGACCATGGTCACAAAATTAGTCTTCTATTTGATGCTCACTTTTTCGCCTGCGCTCCTTCTTAAAAGCGCGGTAGCCTGTAAATATTGCTCCAAATATTAGAATCAAGCTAATAATATTAAGGACGATTTTCACCATATCTGATAACCCAACAACAATATCCTCTACACTCCCTAAAATCAAACCGAGTGCAAACAACGTGTAGGTAAGTGCCAGATGACCAACCGATAGACTAAACTTCGACGGTCCGAACCTCTCCAGCCCGACGATCAACAGTATAATTGTCCCACTCGCTAGGATAATAATATCCAGCAAGCCAATCGGCCCAATGGACAGGTCGGAGGTACACCCTGTCAACAAGAGTATTGGAACAACGAATACGATCTTTTTCATATCCTTAACCATTTTCCTTTATAAGGTGGCGGATCTGCGGGCATGGTCCGTGTGTGCGTCTTCATTCTACCCAACAGAGAGCGCAAGGTCAAGGTTGGCAATGCTCACCTGCAGGATGCGAGGGTTAGACGTCGTGTTGATTCCAATCTTGATAAATCCACATAAGACCCCTGACGATTGATCTGGGTATTACGGGGTTGTGCGTTTCGTCGAGGTAGAAATTGGCCTGCATTTCGAGACCATCATAGTTTCTTTGCTCCAATATTGAGACGAATTCCCTGAGGTTGGAGACCATCTTAAATTTTTCTCCGGCTTCCAGCATGCCCACGGAAAAGAATGCTCTTGCCGGAAGCGAATTGTGATCTTCGGAGTAGGCAGCTTCATGATCGAACGTCACTTTTTCATCCCACCACAGCGAAGGACTTGCGATGATATGTTTGTGAAACGTTCCCTCGCTGTGCAATAGTGCGTAGACTCCAAAAAGACCACCCAACGAATGACCATACAATGCTCTGTCTCTGGGGTCCGCTCGATATTCTGACTCGATCATTGGAATTAGTTCATCCGCTACGAACCGAAGAAAACCTTCACCACCGCCACTACCTTTTGGAGCAGGAAACTGTGGATACTCGATTCCCCTTTGTGTTACCCATTCTGGATCAGCGGTAGGAGTTAAGTCAGTTTGTCGAAGCGGTTGTGCGCTCCACATACGGCCTACTGGATAACCGATACCAACGACAATCATTTCAGGAACAGCCTCATCGAATCGTAATTGTCGGGCCGCCTCGGCAACAGTTCCGAATTGCCCATTCGCGTCGACCATGTAAAGGACTGGAAAGAGACCATCGGATGTGCGGTAGTTCTTCGGAAGGGCGACAGTTATTTGGTACTCACGATCCGTTGTCACGGATCTTACAACGCGACTCTCAGAATCAGCTAGAGCAGGTGGCGGGTGTGACTGAGATTTCTCTTCGTATTCACCTTGACAAGCGGTAAATAGGATCGAATAAAGTGCGAAGAAGAACCAATTTGACCTACGCATAGCGAATACCACTTCAGGACGCTCGATGGCTGTCGGATTTGTCATTCTACCGGATTCCAAGCGGAAGAGCAAGGCCAGCACCAAGACGGGGGGTACAGTACCCTTCAGGAACATGCACGGGCGGCTCGCCTAACCGTCCACAAATCTCCCCTTTTTTCACCGCTTGACGATTCTGGCGCGAAATCAACGGCGTTTGGCAATCTGCACGGTTAAATAATGCTGAACAATTCAACGGGACCGAGATTGCCGTGTAAGATTCCACGCCGTATTGAAACTGAAATGAAGAGCGAAGAACAGCATCTTCGCTTCATTCCGTGTCTGACCAGCTATCGTGAATCAATCGGAATCATGATATGCGCATAAGGCGTGTCTGGCCACATGATCCATGGGCCTCCGTTTAGGTGATCTGTGGAGATGTTGCCGAGAAAGGATCGGTCGGGGATCAGCATCATCAGGTGTGCGCCGAGGTGAGTGACCCAGTCGTCAGGAGTCGTTTCTTCCGTTGCGTACGGATCGCTATTACTTACGGGTGTATCACCGGCAAGCATGTAAGCAAACCCGATTTCCTCGTAACTGGGTTCTGTCTTGTTTACATATGCGCCGAGGAAATTCATCCACGCATCCGTTAGGCACCATGGATCATCTCCGGACGTGTCGGGGCGATCCGGCAAACAAATCCAATCGTTAGATCCTTCCCTTACAACCGTTCCATCCCACGTCTGTATGGTAGCGTCGGCGGAAATGGATTCAGGTCCGGCTCTCATGGCATTTTCTACGACATCTTGTGCATTGACGCTCCCCGCAATGAACAGCCCAGCTACGAATAAACATAAAGCTTTTTGCATAATGGTGACCTCCGAGAGTGAGTGGTGGGAAATAGTTTTCAGGATGCTGAGGACAGTCCGAGGGCTTACTTGGTGGGGCGCTCATCGGGCTATCCCAAGCAACGCATATAGCTCAGTTCGAGTTTTGTTGGCAAAAATGCAAGTTTGATCTTAGAATACAGAACTAGGGCCTAAAATTGCACTTCCACCCTTCACGTCGTTAATTGCGGTCGAACCATCTCTCGGAGTTATGGTCGGCAAGAAACTTTCCCATTATCTGATCGAAGCCGAACTCGGAAGAGGCGGCATGGGGATTGTCTACAAGGCCGAGGACACCAAACTCGACAGGACGGTAGCCATCAAGGTCCTGCCATCCGCCGCTTTGGCCTCAGAAGACGACCGTGCTCGTTTTTACCGCGAAGCGAAAGCCGCTGCTCAACTCCACCATCCCCACATCGCGTCCGTCTTTGAAATCGACGAAGCCGTTCCTGAAGGGTCCAAGGATGATGATCTTCGGCCTTTTATCGCCATGGAGTATATCCAAGGAGAGACGCTCCATGATCGTATTCAGAAAGGACCTCTTAAGTTGGAGGAAGCAGTTCGGATTGCCTCTCAGATCGCCTCTGGACTCAAGGCTGCCCACGCCAAGGACATCGTACACCGGGACATCAAAGGCGGAAATATTATGCTCACCTCTGAGGGTGAGGCAAAGATTTTAGATTTTGGACTGGCTCAGACTGCAGCCAGTACAAAGCTAACCCGAATGGGTTCGACGCTCGGAACAGTCGCGTATATGTCCCCTGAACAAGCTCAAGGATCTACGGTTGATAGACGAACGGACATCTGGTCGTTAGGCGTGATCCTATACGAGATGATTTCTGGCCAGTCACCTTTTCCGGGCGAGTACGATAAAGCGGTTATCTACAGCATCTTGAACCAAGAGGCCGAACCTCTGACAGCCCTGCGCACGGGCGTTCCAATGGAGCTAGAACGCATCACCGCAAAGTGTATAGCTAAAGAAGCCAAGGCCCGGTATCAGAGCGCAACGGACCTCATCGTGGATCTGGAGAACGTGGATGTGGTGTCATCGAGAATGTCCCGGATGCCGGGGGCCATATCGGCGGCTGATCCTGCTCGCGCACAAGTAGCTATTGCATCGGATACGGGTGAGCAATCATTGGTCACAGCGGCAAAAAAGGCATGGCCGTTGATAGCTGTCGCCGTGGTTGTTACCGCTGCACTTGGTTATTTGGCATTTTCTGAAAATTCAATCCCACTCAAAACAAGTCGTTACTCTAAATTACTTTTCCCTGATGAAACGAATAGCTTAATATGGGGATTCCATCGATTCGACACATCCCCAGATGGACGTTACATTGCTTTTCAGGGTGGGGATCTAAATCAAAGCCGGATTTACATTCAAGAGTGGAACGAGAGAGCGGCACGCGCCATCACCCCGGAGACAGACGTTGCCCACGAACCTTTTTTTTCGCCCGATAGCCGAGAGTTGGGGTACTTTAATGCGAATACGGGGGAACTGAAACGAATAGCACTTCCAAACGGTTCTCCCCAAATAATTGCTACAGTAGCCGGGTTATGCTGTAATGGCATTACATGGGGACCAAACGATCGTATAGTATATTCTTTAGTCAATTCAGGGCTTCTCGAACAGTCGCTGGACGGCGGTCAGCCGAAAATACTTACCACGCTTGATTCACTCAATAACGAGAGGACGCATCGATTGCCTCACTTTATTGAAGGGACAAATGACCTCCTTTTTACAATCGGGAAAACCACTGACAAATCGTGGGACGACGCCCAAATTGGAATGTACTCAAATCAATCTCGGACGTACCGAGTCCTTCTATCTGGAGGAAGAGATGCTCGGTATGTCCCCACTGGACATATTGTCTATGGAGAAAGCGGGTCATTGGTAGCGACCACGTTCGATCTGAAGACGGCTAGAGTTGGAAATCCTGTTCGCTTGGTGGATGGAATAGGTGTGTCCGAGGTATTTTCGAGGGTGGACTATACATTCGATAGATCCGGGCGATTGGTGTATCTCGACGGTAGCCGAGAAGACGAGCATACCCGGTTGGTTTGGTATAATCGGAGTGGAAAATTCATCGCCGTTGAAGATTCTTCTGCAATCTTTCGCAAGGCGATAATTTCTCGTGCTACTGACCAAATTCTACTTTGGATGGGGGGATCGAATGATCAAGTCTGGATTCGTGATCGAACCACCGGGACGAACGAACCATTTACGAGATCGGCAAATAACTTCAGTCCGCGATGGTCTCCAAATGGGGATTCTATAGCCTTTGTGTCTTCAGCCCAAGGTGGTGGACTCTTTATCGAACCGGTGGACCACAGTGCACCAGCAGAGCAGATACTTTCGACCAAAGGATTCATAGTCGACTTGTTTTGGTCATCTTCAGGCAAAAGCATTGCTTTTACGGAGCGAGGACAAGATGGATTGTTTTTTGTGCGCATTCTTAATGTTAATAGCGGCACAATACGAACTCTCGCAGAGGAACGCTCCAACACAATGAAGGCACAAATCTCTCCGGACGAAAAATGGATCGCGTACCAATCGGACGAAGTTGGGCACCATGAGGTGTATATCAGACGGTTGGATGATTTGTCAGATAAACGACGAATATCTATAGGCGGAGGGTCTCAACCCGTTTGGAATTCTAATGGTATAGAACTTTTTTACACAAGTAACAATAGTTTGGTATCAGCATCGCTGAGCACAAATGGGACCAGTGAAGTCGAACGTCGTGTGCTGTTCGAACTTTCGTCTCTCACTCGACCGGGCGAAACTACGAGCAAACTCATTACAGGCTATGATTATGATAGCGAAACAAAGCAGTTTCTGTTCGTAATCCAAAAAAACATCGAGCCGGTAAGTCGCGTCGAGGTTGTGGTAAACTGGTTCGAAGAACTGAACAGGCTCGTACCGATCTCGAATTAGTTCGAAGCCGCACGTGGCGAAACTGGGCGCTGTCGCTGGAAAAGGAATGATTGCGCGGGGTACAGTACCCAGAACAGACATAGACGGGCGTCTCGCCTCGGCCTTCAAAAATCTCGCCTACTTTCAACGAATAGCGGTTCTGGCGCAGCCGTTTTGCATTTTCCGTCCCCCAGACGTTACTCCGATTTTTCGGGGTAACGTCAATAAGGTCAATTAACTAATGGTAAAATTCCCTTTGAAAACATGAACAAGAATATTAATTCCTTATAAACTCAAAATCTAAATCGGCTGTTTCGGAAGTACCATTATTGTTAAAATCATATTCCCCGCATACAGAAGTGCAGGCCATATTAAAGGTAGTATCGGTAAGTTCAAGAAATCTGAAATAAGACCTGTCATCAGGAATATCATCCCATACAATGGCTAAAGCAATATCACCTTCAAAGCGTCCCCAGAACATCTCTCCACTTACCGTGTACGCCGCACGATCAAACGGATCAATGGAAAAGGTACATCTGCCACTACTTTGGACGGTTAGAGATACAGATCCTCCATCCGCAATTATATCCGCCTGCAATCCGTCACTGTCTCTCCAAAAATTCGCTACAGTAGCTTCCCAATTGCCTGTTAATTCACTAATCGCAAAAGGCCCTCCTTCTTTGACAAGTTCCGATTCTGACTCATCTGCACTATCACATGAGAAAGCAATAAACGATAAAAGCACCATGCTGATTGATAATGCTTTATTTGAATTTCGCATAATTTCTTAGATTAAATCAAATAGTTAATACGAAAGGGATCCGTGCCCCTTTTTTCGTAGTGGTTCAGGAGCCTGTTTTGGCTAACGGAATGTCGGTATCCTCCCGGTTTTTGAGTAGATAATCCAGCGGCACCTGATTTCCAATCATGGAGTGTCGCCGGCGTGTGTTGTAGTAGGTTATTCGGTTGTTGATGATGGCTCTAAGCTCTTGTATCGTTTCTGCTTCAACGATTTGAGACCCGATTTCCGTTTTCATGCGGCCCCAAAACGATTCGATCCACGGATTATCTTTGCAGCCTCGTTCGGAGTACGATATGCGCGCGCCTCCCTCGACGAGCAAACGCCTGAGATAGTCATGGCTTTTGTACACAGAATCCTGATCCGAATGAATGATGAGGCCCTCGGTTGCGTAACCGAGGCGCACGAACGTGGCCCGGGCGTCGTCCCATGCCGCGAGAGCAAGGCGTGTGTTGGCATGCGCGCCGACGCTGTATCCCGGCACCCATTTGCCCGCAATGTCGACGTAGGCCATCAGGTATGCCTTTTTCTGCCCCCCGTTGTAGATGAGCTCGGTGAAGTCGGTCGAGAGCGCACTCAGGAGCGCCGGTGCGTCGTTTCCATTAACGAGGTCCAGGTGACCACGGAAGCGGTCGATCACCTCCTGTACAGCGCTTTTCCGGTGTTTGGGAAGCGCGCGCCGCAGTCCGAGTTGGTACGAATTGAGCACCCGGCGAAGACGTTTGTGATTTACCGCGCGGCCCGTACGTTCTCGAAGCTCGGGCACCATTCTGCGATACCCGTAATCGGGATGATCTTTGATGATGTCAATCACATCATCTCTCAGTTTACGATCGCGCTCGCGAGGATCCCGGCGCCGCGTCCGGTAATACCACGTTCCGGCGGCAAGACCGACGGCCGAGAGTGAACGGCCGAGGCCATGCGAGGGCTGGTGCCGCTCGACGAGCCGAACTTTTTCGTCGGTATTCATCGTTCCGAAAAAAAATTCTTCATCAGCGCGATCTCCACCTCCTTCTTACCGAGCAGCCGTTCGAGGCGGGCGATTTCGCGTTCCTTTTCTCGAAGTGAATCGTCCGAGCCAAAAACCGTGGCTCCGTTCTCAAGAAACTTTGCTTTCCATTTAGAAAGCGTCACTGGATGCACGCCGTTCCGCCGGGCAATCTCGGCTTCGGTTCGCTCGCCCGTGAGGGCCTCGCGGACCAGGTTAAACTTGAATGTTGCGCTGAAACGCTTTCTCTTTCCCATAATATCCCTTTCGTGTATTATGGAAAGATACCGATCCTGATCCTGCAGTCAGGTTATATCCTTAGTCCCGTCTCTGCTACGAAGAAGGGGGCGCAGTTCCGAAGGGGGCACAGCCATCACAAACCAACTCTATGAGGCAAGAAATGTCTGACTCATTTCATAAAAGCATGGTGAAAGGGCTTCGAGAGGCGCTCGAGATAGCGCGAGGTGAGGCCATTCCCCAAATGGTTACCACGATGCACCACGGTATTGTGCTAAAAATACAGGTAAAGGGAAAGACTGTGTTCAAATTATCCGATAAACTTCAGGAAGTGCCGGAAATACTGGACGATAAAATCCATTCCGAGGCTGAGTTTCTTAAGGCATATCGCGACGTCGTACAGCAAAGCCAAGAGGCAATGGCTCAGCTTTATGGGCTGAATGTCAACACCTACAGGAACTGGGAACAGGGCCGGCGCAAACCAAACAAGGCGGTCCTTAGACTGATGGAGATGGCGGTATACGAAGCGGAGGCATTTTTCCGCCAGCCACAAGAGAAACGTAGATTAGAGTTTGCTTAGATCGATCAATCAGAATCACTGGCCGAACACGTCGGAATAAACAATCCAATACAGGAAATATCCGACCGTTTTGGTGGAGATATATTGGACTGCGTTTTTGTGCACATCCGGAGATTCGCCGCAAATCGATGCGCAACAATGTAGGCCCACGGGGACTCGAACCCCGAACCCTCTGATTAAGAGTCAGACATCACAATGTCAATAATCGCTTCTTCTGGGCTATAACGGCCGATTTTTGGGATTTTCTTGAAAAGTTCCCGCGAAAAAGTTCCCGTAATCCCGGCAAATGGGTTGCAATATGCACAATGACGGACGAGGGAAAGTATGCGGCCATCGACTGCCCCCTCCGGTTTTGGTTCTCCATTACCAAAGTTCTATTACCG
>JACZYD010000194.1 GCA_022571255.1 Bacteroidota bacterium | reverse complement strand
TTGAAGAACGGCAGCGCTTCGAACTGAATATATCCTCCCTTGACCCAGGCTTCTCCGTGGTGTCTCGAGGAGAGATATGTTCTCAGGTGCATACGAACGCCATCTGCAAGCTGTACGTCGAAGTCCAGATTGGCTGTCGCAAGGTTGAAATTGCTGCCGATTTCAATGAGCTCATTCAGGTTCTTGCCATCGTCGTTAAAACGTGAATCAGCTCCGTTCTCATGGCCGAGACCCTGGAACTGCAAGGTTGAACCACCACCCAGCCTCGCTCGCACACCGGTGAACCCGGTCGTCTCGCCCTGCTTGGCCGGTTCGAAAACACCAATTCCGAGCTGGTCAGAGGGTCTGTAGTACTGCAGATCCCGTGATGTTGTCTGAGACTGCGTTTTAGACTGGCCCCCGACTGCCAGCGGAAAAATCATCATCAGGAGAATAACGGTTGCGGTATGTGTCGTACGTCTTTTCATGACTGCACCCTCCGTGGAGGATTGGTTGTTGCAGTTGACGGCATTCGGGAGAGTTCCCGAACTGCGTCAGTTCTGCATTAATTGTAAAGTGGTCAACCTGGTTTTCAGATCGAAATGGATTGTGATTCGGTCGCGGGCCTTGATCAGCCCGAAAAGAGCTTTCGGAGGTTCGACATTGAAATCACTCATCAGGATTTCGTGTGTCCCGATAGCGCTGTATAGATTCTCAGATAATTGCACCGCCTTGAGTTGCAGTTCAACAGGGCGCTCCGTCCCGGCAATCGTCAGCGTTCCACTGGCGGATACATCTATCTCTTCGTTCCGTCCGTCAGAAGGTAAACTGACAGATGCGGTATCGAGCGTATACATGATCAGTGGATGTTGATCTGATTGGAGGGCTTTCCACAGATCTTTGTTCATGCGGGAGTTTCCACAGTCAAACAGCTTGACCTGGGCTGCGACCTCGGCCGAAACTTCCGAATATTCCGGAGTTGTGGGATCGCCCGATAAATTTCCATATCCTTGGATGAATTTAGATGTACAGGAGAAGCTGTTCACGGTAGACGTCCCCTCGATTGTGATGGCACTCAGTGATTCAAGTCGAAACAGAACACGCACATTTGATGGCGCCTGTGCGCTCGATGTCGAAGCAATCGTCAGCAGTATTGTGGTTATGGTAATCAGAGTTTTCATGATTTCATGTTGTCGTGGTCTCTCATGAAATATGTTCTCGTGGTCTCGGGTCTCTATGACGCGTCTTGTGTGCGGGCTACCACCAATTCGAAGTAGATCACGACGTCGTTGCCCGCTTTTATCGTGCCCAGCAGGGCCGAGGGTCGTTTGATGTTATAGTCCTTCATGGAAATCGGAATAGAGCCGCGGAAAATGACGGAACCGTCATCAAGCACGGATGCGTACTGGGTCAGTTGAATACGACGCGTCTGGCCGGCAATCATGAGAAATCCGTCCGTGGTCACCTCGATGGAATCGGCGTCGGCTTCCGTGACTGCGAACGCTTCATTCAATTCAAAAAGCATATTCGGGGTCTCCTTGAACTTCAGCGCCTTGCGGAGCTTCTTATCCATGGCTCCATTGCCGCAGTCCATTTTTCCCACGGGAATCGAGATCTGAACACTTTCAATGACCGGAGTGAACCCATCCTCCCACGTCATTCTCACACTTCCCTGTGTTTCTCTTGCCTCACACGTCCAATTACGTATGGTGGACGTTCCCTCAACCCAGATTTTGCTGGCCCCGGTCACCTCATAAGAGTCTGTCACTTTATGGGAGAAGGTTTCCGGCTGAACCTGCCATGCGGCGGAAAATGCGGCTGCGAACAGGATCCAGGATGCGTTTATTTTGAGATGGTTCATCTTTGTGCCCCGGTGAGCGATACATGTGTGTTTTCAAGCAGTCTTTTCTTTGATGCTCTCATGGGTAAGTATCGTGTGAACCGGGCAGGATACCGGCGAGGACAGACCTGACGGTACCGTAGGTATTTCACGAATCGTACCGTCGGTATTCCGCCCCTCCACGTGTAGGGGTAAGACCTACAAACTGGGTGGGCGACGAATGAAGAGGGTCCATGGAAGAGAGGACGATTTACGGAAAAGCAGATTTCCCTCGCGCACCGATATGGATTCGTAGCCCGGAAACGTTAATTTCCGTTACCCAACTGTGTCAATCTCTACGAAATAAATGACAGGAATTCCGATTCGGGGACGAGATTATCTCGCCGTGGCTTTTTCAGGCTGAGCTTTCTGGGTGGTTTTACCACGCTGTGGCCTTTTAGCGCTGTCAGCAACGGGTTACTTTTGACCCACCCGCACCGGTTTAGATACTATAGCAGGACGTCGTAATGGTTAAGAATATTTATCCTTCCGGGTCAATATTCACCAATCTATTCCGGTTCTCATGGCTACAAATATACTTCGTCCAGTCATTGTTGGCTTCGACGTTCATAAAGATACTATCATGGCGTGCACCTTCGACCGTTCGAGCGGGGAGGTGGGTACGGTTCGCCAGTTCAATAATACACCCGATCGCATTGCCCGATTTGTGCGCACGCTTCGGGCCTCGGGATATGAACCTGAAATCTGTTACGAAGCCTCTTCTTGCGGGTATGTGATCTTCCGGCAGTTGCGTGCGCTCGATGTAGAGTGCGCCGTAATTGCTCCGACGTCTATTCCTCGCCGCTTTGCTTCACCACGACAACTGATGGCCTACCTGGGTATTGTGCCGAGCGAACATTCTTCGGGCCCGAGGACGCGTCGTGGCTCCATCACAAAAACCGGTAATACTCGGGCAAGAAAAGCTATTGTATCGGCAGCCTGGAAGTATGCGGCAAAGCCGGCTCGAAGTCAAGCGCTCAAGAAAAGACAGGAAGGCGTATCGCCCCACGTAATCGCTACGGCCTGGAAAGCGCAACAGCGGCTCTACAAACGATTTCATGCCCTTGCCTTCAGAAAGCCCAGATCGGTGGCCAATGTCGCTGTTGCCCGTGAACTGGCAGGCTTCCTCTGGGCAGCATTGCAACAAAACCACACAAATGCCTGATCCACACATGAATCGAGCACAAAACTGAAACTGCCTCCGGAGACAGAGCTGGACCCGATTGGAGAATCCACGACAATTCTATGCGAAAGTCAGTCCAGGAACACACATCCCGTTGACAAACTCGCGCTTTTAGATCGTGGCAGCTCCCGACGAATCACGTATCAGGCGATACGGCCCAAGGCCC
>JACZYD010000193.1 GCA_022571255.1 Bacteroidota bacterium | reverse complement strand
AGGCCGCCGGGGTTGTCGCGCAGATCCAGAATGATCCCGGTCAGTCCAACGTCTCGGTTCATATTCCGAAGGGCGCGCATGACTTCGCGTCCTGACCGATTCCCAAATGCATCCAGACGCACATATGCCACGCCGTCGGTCGAATCCGGGCCGAGATACCCTGAGTAAGAGACACTCCTGGTTCGAACTCTTTTTCGTCTCAGTACAAATGATCGCAGCCCCCTATCTCCCGAGCGCTGAACGATCATTTCGATCGTAGATCCTGGATCTCCAACCAGCAGTTCGTGTGCTTCTTGAACCGTCAAGCCGTCCGCTGGTGCTTCGCCAATTTTCACGACGACGTCGCCGGTTCGGAGTCCCTGGCGGTAGGCCTCGGCATTGTCCTCAGGAGCAAGAATCGTAAGGCGACCCGCCCGAATGCCCAGCGAAATGCTCACTCTTCCCAATTTCCGCTGCATGAGCAGCCGGACGTCGAGCATATCGGCTTCGTCGTAGAAATGGGTATAGGGATCGAGCTGTTCCAGCATTCCTTCGATGCCCGCCCGCATGAATGGTTGGGGTCGTACCTCATCTACATATCCCACTGCAATTTCTTCGTACAGCGCCCCAAATATTTCGAAGTTTTTCCTTACCTCAAACAGGTCGTCATCAGCCCGAAAGGCAACGAAAATGACACTCAGGGCCAGAACGGCTGAGACAACAACACTGATACGTTTCATAGTCACGTCCGGATTGCGATCTCCGTGTGACGCGACGAGGGCGTGGATGATTCAGGACGCCGGATTTCTACGGACCTGGAACCCTTCGAAAATCGTTATCAAGCGAGAGCTTCTTCGAGCTCTTTTTCTTTTCGTTTTTCAACCACGGCAGCTACCCAGATAGACAGCTCGTACAGCAGTAACAGTGGTAAAGCCACCAGAATCTGAGATATAGGATCCGGCGGCGTAAACAGAGCAGCCAGTATCAGACAGGTGATCAACGCATATTTCCGTGACTTCCGCAATCTTGCAGGCGTAGCAATCCCCAATTTTGCCAGGAAGTAGATTACCACGGGCAACTCAAACAGGATTCCAACTCCTAACGACCAGAATGTGATCATTTCGAAATATTTCGTGATATCGAACTCATTTACGATTTCTGGCGATATCTGATACGCGGCGAAAAACTGCAAGGCCAGCGGCGTGATGATGAAAAATCCGAAACAGATCCCCAGAAAAAAGAAAAGCGAGGCAAACGCTGCTGCAAATCGGAGGCCTTGCTTTTCTTTTGGATAAAGTCCCGGCTCGATGAACTTCCAGATGTAGTACACAAATACCGGCGAACCGAGAATCATTCCCACTACCAGGGCGGTGCCCCAGTCTGTAAAAAATTGCCCGGTAACCGTTCGGTTCTGCAAGACGAAATCCGTCGTTTCCATCCCGAAAATTCTGTACGTAATAAAGTCGGCTTTCTTAGGGCCCAGCAGGATGTTTTCGATTATCCAACGCCGATAGATACCCGCGATAATCGTACAGACAACGATTCCTCCCATACCCTTGAAAAGGGTCCACCTGAATTCTTCGAGGTGATCCAGAAAACCCATTTCGGACTCATCTACCTTTTCCAGGTCGGCTTGCCCGCTCGCGGCGCCATTGGTGTCTTGAGATTTGGCGTTACTAACGCCGGAGGTCCTTCTTTTCAAAAACGAGATCATCGATACTAACGAGCTGAAAGAGAGTGCTGGCGGTCTTTACCGATCGTTTTCCCGAAGGTTCAGATCGAGCAGTGAATCAACCCATAATCCTTGTTTCTCAAGTCTGGGTCGGCCTCCGCTCCACGTAAAATTGAATAGCGTCATCATGCCCACAACGTTGAATCCATCCTGCTTCAGAAGTGTGATGGCCTTCTGGGCCGAACGGCCGCTGTTGAGAATGTCATCCAGAAGCACGACGGGCTTCTCACGGACCAGCGGTCCCTCCACAAGTCGTTTTCTCCCATGGGGTTTTCGCTGCTCACGTACAAATCCGCCCATGAATGGCGGATTACTGCCCGCGGCGACGACCGAGGCGACGAGTGCATAGGATCCGAACCCGAATCCTACGACCTGGTCAACACTTTTAAGCATCAGTCTGTCGCTCAATACTCGACCCACCTCGGGCATAATATGGCCGTTGAGCATCGGAATGCGTGTATCGAGCAACCAGCCAATCGGCTGCCCTCTGGGGTCAGTAATCTCCTCCTGCTCACTTTTTATCAGGGCATGGTTGTAGAGCTGGCGGCCCAGATCAACCAACTCATCGTATGTAGAAGCAGAAAGATCAGACATGAAGGTGTTGTCGTGAGGCCGTCAGGCCGTCACAAAATCATACATGGGGAATCGGGCAGTCAGTTCGTGGATGGTTCCCTTTACATCTCGAATTACGTCTTCATTTCGTGGATTCGTGATAACTCGATCCATTAACCCCACAATATCCCGGAAATCAGCTTCAACAAGTCCACGGGTCGTCATTGCTGGTGTACCGATTCGAATACCGCTTGTTACGAACGGACTTTTGTCATCGTACGGCACCATGTTCTTATTGACGGTCAATTCGGCCTCCTGGAGCGCCGCTTCCGCCTCCTTTCCGGTGATATTTTTGTTTCTCAGATCGATCAGCGCAAGATGATTGTCGGTTCCACCCGAAACGACATCATATCCCAGCTCGACAAACGTTTCTGTCATGGCCTTGGCGTTCGAGATGACCTGCCGCGAATACTCCTTGAACGAGTCTTCCAGTGCTTCGGCGAAAGAGACGGCCTTCCCTGCAATCACGTGCATGAGTGGTCCACCCTGCATTCCCGGAAATACGGAAGAGTCGAACAGTTCACTCCAGTTCTTGACGCGGCCAGATTTGGGCGCCACTTTTCCAATCGTGTTCTCTGAATCTGTTCCTATCAAGAGCATTCCAGCACGCGGGCCTCTGAGCGTCTTGTGTGTGGTCGTGGAGACGATGTGGCAGTGCGGAAGTGGATCGTTCAGCTGTCCGGTCGCAATCAGACCGGCAGTGTGCGCCATGTCCATCCACAAAAATGCACCCACCTCGTCGGCGATGGAGCGAAAGGCGATGTAGTCGAAGTCCCGACTGTAAGCGGAGGCGCCGATAGAGATCATCTTGGGACGGATCTCCTTGGCCTTTTCTCGCACCTTGTTCATGTCGATTCGGCCCTTCAGCTCTCCTTCTCGTTCGACGCTGT
>JACZYD010000081.1 GCA_022571255.1 Bacteroidota bacterium | reverse complement strand
TGGAAAGACTCGCCATGGGGACCCCAGAAAAATCCATTCCCGATAAGCGGAAGGGCCAGGTGAGCCAGTGGCGCCAGGTCTCCAGAGGCACCGACACTGCCACGGGCAGGCACCACCGGAATCATGTCTTTTTCAGCAAACCGCATAAGCTGCTCGAACGTCGCTTCCGAAATGCCCGAATATCCCAGGCCCAGCGCGTGGATCTTCAGCAACAGCATCAGACGCGTAATTTCCCGCGGCACGGGATCACCCACGCCCACGGCGTGGCTTCTGAGTAAATTTTCCTGCAAAACACTCAGTTTGTCATCCTCAATCCGCACATTGGCGAGCTTTCCGAAACCTGTGTTGACTCCGTACGTGGGTTTCCCATCTGCAATTGCCCGTTCGAGCACAGCACGAGAGGCAACGATGCGCGAAGAATCGGCCTGTAATTCATGCAGACTGCTGGCCAGATCGGTGCCCAGATTTTTTATCGATACGTGAACGGCCATCTGATTACCCCTGTCCGTTGATCATGGGAAGGTCAACTCCACGCGTGTTGGCGGTCTCGATTGCTGACTCATAACCGGCATCGGCGTGTCTCATCACACCGGTCCCCGGATCCGCCGTCAGTACCCGCATTAATCGATCCCGTGCGTCATCCGTGCCATCCGCAACACACACCATACCCGAGTGAATCGAATAACCGATCCCGACACCTCCACCGTGGTGAAGGGAAACCCAGGTAGCACCACACGCGGTATTCAATAACGCATTCAGCAGAGGCCAGTCGGCGATGGCATCGGAGCCGTCCATCATGCCTTCCGTTTCCCGGTAGGGTGACGCAACCGAGCCGCTGTCGAGGTGATCACGCCCGATGACGAGCGGTGCCTTGACCCGGCCTGTTTTCACGAGCCAGTTGAATTGTTCCCCCATTTCTGCCCGTTCACCGTACTCGAGCCAGCAGATCCGGGCAGGCAGACCTTGAAAATGAACCTGATCCTGCGCCTTTCGGATCCACCTTGCCAGGTCTTCTTTTTCCGGGAACGTATCCAGGACAGCCTGGTCGGTCGCTGCAATGTCTGCCGGATCGCCCGACAGTGCCACCCATCGGAAAGGGCCAGAGCCCCGGCAGAACAGGGGCCGGATAAATTCAGGGACAAAACCCGGAATGTCAAAAGCCGACGTCATGGCCCTGTGGTCTGCAACTTGCCCGCGCAGGTTATTGCCGTAGTCGAATGTAACAGCTCCCTTCGACTTCAGATCAAGCATGGCCTGCACGTGAATCTGCATACTGTCGAGTACGACGGACTCGTACCCGCCGGCGTCTGAATCGCGGAAGGTCGCGGCTTCCTCGACCGAGTACCCGATCGGGATGTATCCCAGTCTCAGGTCATGGGCAGATGTCTGATCGGTGAGAATATCCGGAACGATTCCTTTCCGCACCAATTCAGGAAGGACGTCGGCGATGTTTGCAAATAATCCGACTGAAATCACTTCTCCCTTTGCGCGCGCGCTGTCAAGGATCTTCAAAGCACTGTCCAGGTCGTCGCTTCGCACATCACAGTAACCGTGGGCAACGCGACGCTCAATCCGTATCGGGTCGATTTCGACCGTCAGGCAACACGCGCCATTCATGGTGGCGGCCAGGGGCTGTGCCCCACCCATCCCACCGAGGCCGGCCGTCACAACAAGACGCCCGTCAAGTGATCCACCAAAATGTTTTCTTCCGCATTCCGCAAAAGTCTCATACGTTCCCTGGAGAATTCCCTGCGTACCGATGTAAATCCAGGATCCCGCAGTCATCTGCCCGTACATTGTGAGGCCCATTGCATCAAGCCTTCGAAACTCGTCCCAAGTACCCCAGTTGGGCACAAGGTGAGCGTTGGCAATCAGGACCCTGGGAGCATCGGGATGTGTGTTGAATACACCGACCGGCTTGCCGCTCTGGACCAGCAATGTTTCATCCGACTCGAGTCGCTTCAACGTCTGAATTATGCGATGATAACTTTCCCAGTTTCTCGCAGCTTTTCCTCCGCCACCGTAAACAACGAGTTCCTCAGGATTCTCTGCGACTTCAGGGTCGAGATTGTTCATGAGCATGCGCATGGCAGCTTCCTGCGGCCAGCCCTTGCAGGACAGTTCGGTGCCACGGGGTGCTCGAACAGGGGTGTACCCGGAGTATGTCATATCGATTTTCATGGTGAGCGGGCAGTTTAGAAACCGAAACGACAGGGATCAACCGCTGCGCCTAATCAAATTGCTCGCGAAACGACTCGAAATCCAGCCTGAGACGCTTTATTTGCTCGCGAAGTTCATCTAATTCGGCGCGAAGACCGTCCTCGACGTGTAGAGTCGACTTGACCAGCCCGGTTGGCTCCGACGCGGGAACCGTTGGGGAGATCATTTCCTGCACGACGTCCGCGCCCGAAAGTAAATGCATGTATCGGGCTTCTTTTTGACCGGGCCGACGAGCGACTCGTTGAACGAGTGACGGATTTCTCTGATCCAGGGAATCGAGCGATTCTTCCACTTTCGACAACGAGCCGAATGAAAAAAGGCGACCTGTGCGCCCTTTGATTTCGCCGATCGTCTGGGCACCGCGTACAAATAAGCACGAAAGAACCGCACACTGCCCGGTTGACATCTCCCACTGTTCGGCAAGCGCATGACGATATTTCATGGCCCGGCTTCCTCCTCCCGAAACATGGCCCATCAGTTTACGATGTTGTAATTCGTCAAGCGCGGCAATGACGTCGGTCTCCCCGAATGTAACTACAGGATCCCTGTTTGATTTCTGATTGCAGGCGTTTCGAAGCGCATTCAATGTCATCGGGTAATATTCCGGCGTGCTCATTGATTTCTCTATGAGCACACCCAGCACGCGCACAGCCTCGCCGCTCAGTGGTTCGATCATGTCAGATTCTGCGCTGTTCAATCCGTCAGATCCCACTGGCAATCAGTAAGTCGATATCTCGATGCGGCATTCCAAACATGGTGGCGAGGCTTTTTTTGGTGAGATGTTTACGGTACACGTACGTACCGTTGCGCAACCCGATGTCGGTCCACAGTGCTTCATTGATCGAACCCATTTCTCCAATCCGTAAAACGTACGGCACCAGAACGTTCGTCAATGCATACGTTGCCGTCCGGGCCGCATTGGAAGGCATGTTGGGGATGCAGTAATGAACCACACCGAGGTGTCTGAATGCGGGCTTCGAGTGCGTCGTCGGCCTACTCGTCTCTATACATCCGCCCTGATCGATTACGGCGTCAACGATAACCGATCCGTCCGGCATGCTGGCCACCATGTCTTCCGTAACCATGATCGGTGCACGCTGACCCGGGCGCATCATCGCTCCGATTAGCGCATCGGCGGTCAAGACGGCCTGTCGGATGTACTGCTCTGTCGCCATCGCCGTGGTTATTCCCCGATTCAGATAATGCTCCAGGGCTCGAAGAGCACCAAGATCATTGTCAAGAACTACAACGTGGGCTCCGTATCCCAGAGCAGTCCGTGCAGCCCATTCTCCAACTACACCGGCTCCGAGAATCACAACATTTGAGGGCGGCACACCCGAGATTCCTCCCAGCATCACCCCTTTTCCGCCTTCCGCGCTTTCCAGATAACGTGCGGCAACCTGTACCGCCATGGATCCCATTATCTCATGCATCATGCGAACAATGGGTAGCGATCCGTCCGAGTTTCGGATAAACTCAAACCCAATGCCAGTTACACACAGTTCCATGAGTCGTTTGAGAAACGTCGGTGAGGTCCCTCCAAGGTGCAAAGCAGAAATCAAAATCTGCTTTTCCTGCATCAGATTCCACTCTTCCGATGAAGGAGGTCCCACTTTAACGATCAGCTCGCAGCTGGAGAATAAATCAGCCGGATCCTGAACCATTTGCGCACCGGCATCGGCGTATTCCGTATCCGAAAAATGAGCTGATTCGCCGGCACCGGCTCCTACATACACCTGGTGATCATCCGCAACAAGGGCGCGCACACCCGCCGGCGAGATGGCTACTCGCCGCTCCTCGTTCGAAACTTCCCTCGGAATAGCAATCCGCAACGACCGGTGCTTCTCCTTCAGAGCTCGTCGTTTTTCCTTGGTCAACAGGCCGTGCTCGATTCCGAGACCCTGTAACGACGGTACTTCCATGGACGCTTCCGATACGAATTATTAATGGTGTAAAATCGAGGAAATATAAGACTTAGACCCGACAATAATGAAACTTCAAACCTTGGAATTGCGCTGCCACCAGGCGATCAGTATTCCGCCCGCGACGGCAGCGTTAAGTGATTCCGAAGAACTTCCTTTCTTGCATCCTGGAATCTGAACATAAGAATCGACAAAAGTCCGAACCGACGTCGAAAGACCATCTGCTTCACTCCCGACGACGAGCGCCGTCTTTCCGGAAGGGGTCCATGAATCGAAGTACTGGCCAGCCAGATCTGCCGCGATCACTTCGCCCCCGGATTTGCGCCAGCCATTCAGCCAATCGTCGGGAAAATCGGTGCAGGCCAGTTTTACGTCCCAGATTCCTCCCATGGATGCTCGAACTACTTTTGGAGCAGACAGATCGACCGTTCCCGGCAGCGCAAGGATGCCTTCAACACCGAACCAGGAAGCAGTCCGAATCAGCGTGCCGGCATTTCCTGGATCCTTTATGGCGTCCAGAACCAATACAGAATTTAATTTGTCGAGATTTTCCGGTCGCGTAAGCGGGGTTACGGACACGGCGAGCACTCCCGGAGGTGTGGAAACATCCGAGAGATACTGCATCTCCACATCATCAACTTCATGCATCTTTATCCCTGCACCACGGACCATCTCAGCGATCGCAGGGGAATGAAACGATTTTGAATGGACCAGAAGACGGATATCAGCCCCCGCGACCAGCGCAGAAACCACGGATCGTTCGCCTTCAATGAGACATTTTTTCTGATTCTCGCGCCCCTTTCGGCGATGCAGCGCGCGAATTTCTTTTCGGAGCTTATTGGTGAGCACAATGTCCAGGGGCTTTGATCTGGTTAACGCTTGACTTGAAACAAGGCCGCTTGACTTGAAACAAGGCGCAGCAGATTCAAATATACTTCCTATTATAAATAATCCGACTCAACTCGAGGGAGGACCTGAAGATTCGTTTTGCGCGTAACGGTTTCACTTCGCATCTTAAAGAATTATCGCAAAGGTTTTTCCAATACTCGCACATGCACGATCGAATTGCTGACTGGCTTGAACCTGTCGTCATCTTGACACTATTGCTCTCCTCAGGCAGTCATCCGCTGTTCGCGCAGGAGTCGCACGTGGAAAGGCTCCAGCGTGCCGGCGTTGAATGTCTCGGAGCCGTTCCTTCAACTCTCGATCAATTGCACCTCAATCCGTCTGAACGAGCACCGTACGTCAGGACGGCGCTTGTCCGCCATTGGATGGAAAGTGGGAAAGTGATTTTTTCGAAGGAATCCGCACCAGGAAGCACAGGCCTTCCGGCGCTGCAATACACGGTAGATCGTATCGGAATTGATCTCGGGAAAATTCAATCGGGGCGTGTTCCTCGAATTGCCTTTCTGGGCATCCGGTATGTCTTGACAGGTCCTGACTCAGAGGTGCTCGCAGACAGCCGCTGCGACTCATCCGTGTCAGACACACTCTCTGTCGAACTGGCTCGACTTTTCCAGGACGACCGATTTCCGGAGACCGATGTCCAGCCTGCCGAAAGAAACTGGTTCAAACGATACCTGCAACCTGCCGTCGTGATTGGTGCAGCGGCTGTGGGAACGTTTCTTTTATTCAATCTCCGGAGCAATCAATCTGACGGCGGATGATGAATTGGTTCAGTCAAGATTTTTCACCCCGTATCTGCGTACGAGCGGCCTTGCAGGGACGAGCGGCATGTCGTTCCTTTTTCTCAATCCTGCTCGTTGCAACCGCCACGAGCGGATGCGCGGTACCCATTCCTCCGTCCGGTGGACCGGAAGACAGTGCGCCTCCGGTCCTGATGATCTCGGTTCCCGGCAACGCGTCTGTCAACGTCTCCACAGACAGGATCATTTTTCAATTCAATGAACGCATTGACGAACGATCGATTATCGGGGCTCTTTCCATCTTTCCCGAGTTCTCACAGCCCGTTGAAATCGACTATAAAGGAGAACGTATCGAGATTCAGTTTCCCGAACCGCTGCTGCCCAATACTACGTATATCGTCACTCTTGATAATCGTTTCAGGGATGCTCACAATGTGGCTCTCAAACAACCGATATCTATCGCTTTCGGAACCGGCAGCACGCTGAATACGGGACGAGTGAAGGGAGAAATTGTGGATGCACTGCGCGGAAAACCGGTCGGGGGAGCTGATATTTTTCTGTATCCTGCGCATGAGAATCGAAGCGTAGATCTCCGGAATGAAAAACCGGTATACAGAATTCAGGCCAACGAGTCGGGCGTATTCACACTGTCCAATCTCCGCGAACAGAATTATTTTATTCTCGGACTGCTGGATCGCAATCAGAACAGATTACTCGATATCAACGAGCCCTTTGCTGTTGTACGCGAGGTGTTCACTGTCAGCGATTCGGTTACGACACAAATAGAGACACCGTTTGTACTCTCCATACTCGACGAGGAGGGTCCCGAGATACGACAGGCGAGGTCTACCTTCACGGATGAGATCCTGCTTCGATTTTCCGAAGCTGTGCGTGTAACGAAAACAGCTTTAAACGACTGGGCGGTGTCTGACTCTGCTTCCGGTAAACCGTATCGCGTGAAATGGACATATCCCGGAGCAAGTGCCCGTGAGGTAATTTTAAGGATGGAACGGTCTGTAGACCCGGACAATTCGGACATACTCAACCAGGACGAAAAAGCACCCGAAAAAATCATCAGACTCTCCGGTCGCGGCCCGATCGCGGATTCGTCCGGAAACCACATGCTGGAGAGTATACACTATATGCGATTCAGTACAATTGTTCGTGTCGACTCCGTAATTTTTGCCGGATTTCTTCCGGACACATCCAACACCCGAAATCCGGACGGGCATCTTCTTCTGTGGCCTGGTGACTCGGTGGGTATTCATTTTGAATCACCCCTCCCTTCACCTGAAAATGAATCGTGGGACAAATATGTGAGCATATCGGACACTTCCGGCAATACGCTCTCGATCAGCAGACATAGTCAGGACGGCGTGAACTATATCATCTCCGGCGCAACCAGAAACGGAAATGCGTTCGAAGGACCATTTGAACTTTCAGTCACAGTCGCTGATTCAACCTACTCGGAATCCTTCGTACGCGCCGGCCCTGAACTTCTTGGAGAACTCTCTGCCGTAATGGATATGGAATCAGAACTGGATCTTATACGCGTGGAGCTGTATCGGGACAGAACACCGTATGCACTTATTCAAGTCGTTGGTGTCAAACCAGATGGATCTTTTCGTTTTCCCGCTCTACCGGGAGGAAGTGAACATTTTATCCGCGCCTTTGTGGACTCAGACGGAGATGGGCGCTGGAGCCCGGGCCGTACGAACCCTTTTCGACCTCCGGAACCCATTTTCTGGTACGAAGTCGCACAGAAGGTACGAGCGCGCTGGGAAACCGTCATCCCGGATACGCTCCGAATGCCCACTTTGAATTGACGTGATATGTCTGAAACACCGGTTCCTTTTGAGTCTTTGCCGCCTGTACTGACACCAGAGCAAATGCAGGCAGCCGACGCTGAAACGATCAGTTCCATCGGAATAGATGGATTTACTCTGATGGAAGTGGCGGGGCGTGCGGTCGCAGAAGCGGCCCTGCGTTACTCAGGCGACATACCCGCGCGCGTGACTTGTTTTTGCGGAACGGGCAATAATGGTGGCGACGGATTCGTCGCAAGCCGGGTACTTCTTGAGCGAGGCATGGCCGTACGTGTTGTTCTGGCCGGTGACGAAGAAAAAATCGTTGGCGACGCTCGTAAGCACTATGAGATTCTGAAAAAAGTCGGGAGTGACAGGGATTCTTTCGATCTCATTGGGGTACTCGACGAAAAGGGGCGACACAGGGAACTGATTGAATCATGTGTGGAATCGACAGTAGAACTCAGAATCGAACAGTCGGGTGTAATCATCGACGCACTCATCGGAACAGGACTCCATGATACCGTTCGTGGCCGGATAAAATTTTGCATCGCAAGAATCAATGAAACCTCTCGACCCGTCGTCGCGGTTGACATTCCGTCGGGACTTTCCGGAGCAAGTGGACTGATTCTTGGAGATGCCGTCAGAGCGCAGGAGACGGTGGTGATGGCCGCGCTCAAAACTGGATTGCTCATAGAAGACGGCCCATCTTGCAGCGGTAAGCTGAACATTGCCGAAATCGGTATCCCGGAGTCCATTCTCCGAAAGACCCGAAAATCCGATCTGTCCGTTCGATTCATGACTGAATTCTATGCGAGCAGCAGACGAATCGAACGAAACCGGAAATCGCACAAGAATACGTCCGGCCCGACTCTCGTTTTCGCCGGCTCATCGGACTATACCGGCGCGCCTGTTCTTGCCGCAACAGCTGCTGCGCGGTCGGGAAGCGGGTATGTCCGGTGTATATGTCCGCCGTCCATTTACACTCTTCTGGCTGAGAAACTGACGGAGATTCCGGTCACGCCCTGGATAGTAAGTTCCGACGGAAAAAATGCAGGGGAAGACGTACCCGACGCTCAGGCTACGTGTGTCTTGATCGGCGATCATTTTCAGAAGTGCCGTGCCTTTCTCCTGGGACCCGGTCTTGGACGATCGGCAGGAATCTCGAATTTTTTGCTTTCCCTTCTGGATGCCGTCGCTGCAACTCCGCAGAATCGAGCGGTGATCGATGCCGACGGAATTTTTGCAATATCGGAGCACAGGGATCGGATAAAATCTCTGTCAGATGGTCGATGGATCCTGACACCTCACGTCGGAGAGGCGAGAGTCCTCGAACGTTCCAATCGGACCAGTTCGAAACAGGCTGATTCATCTCTCGCCGGACACCATGTAATCGAACGTGTTTCGCATCTCGCGAACGAATGGAACTGTGTGGTTTTATTAAAAGGATTCCCGTCTGTAACCGCGGCACCGGACGGCCGCGTGATGATCAATAACTCGTCACTCGCGGCATCGGCAACGGCCGGAACGGGCGACGTTCTTGCCGGAATGATTGCTGGTCTGGCCGCTCAGGGCCTCGACGCGTTCGACGCGGCGGTGTGTGGAGTGTATCACGCCTCGAAACTGGCAGAAGAATATGTTTCTTCTCATTCTGCCGAATCCATGATGGCCTCGGATCTGCTCTCTCTCTTTACAGACAGAAACTGATGACAGAAACTGGACCCGCCGTGTTTTCGAGGCGGACAGCACTCACCATCGCGATCGGTTGGGCTGGCATTATTGTCTTGATTCTCTCACTTCCGGTATCGGGCCTTCCGGACACGACCCTCTGGGAATACGACAAAATTGGTCATGCAGGCATTTTTTTTGTTCTCGCCCTTGTCTGGATGAACGGACTCTCGGCGTATCGGGTACGTACCGTTTTGTTTGTGGTGGTCTGCGGATTGATACTTGCACCGCTATCAGAGTGGTATCAATCGGTATTACCGCTCGGAAGAATCGCCGACGATTATGATTCGCTTGCCGATGCAGTCGGTTTTGCTCTGGGAACCATGGTATGGGTCTTGTTTGTCTCGCAAAAGCGGGGCTGGAAATTGCCTGGCAACTTTCAAGATTAACCCCGGTCTTATAAGAAACGATTCAACATCCAGGCGAACCCATGGGACACGATAACGAACACCCGGACAGCGGTCACTACGGGGCCAGCCTGCACGAATCAAACCGCGCTGGCCGGAATGATTCTTCCCGGGAGCCTGCACGCCCCGTAAAAGCCGTAATGGCGCTTGCGCTTGGCCTGTTTGTAGTTTCGATTATGTATTCTTCGGACATTTTCGACGACCTGATCACTCGTTTTCATACGGAGACAGAAATTGAAGCGAAAGAAGTTTTTCTGGTCGCCGAAATCATGCCTGGCCTGATCGGAGGATTGAGTTCCATTCAGGAGAAGATCCGATATCCGGAAACAGCAAAAGAAGCCGGCATTGAAGGTCGCGTCTTCCTGCAGTTCATTGTCGACGAAAACGGGAGTGTTGTGGATCCGATCGTCGTGCGCGGAATAGGATACGGATGTGACGAAGCGGCTCTTGAAGCGTTGAAAACCGCCCGATTCACACCCGGCATGCAGAGTGGAAAACCGGTTCAGGTAAAAATGAGCCTGCCTGTCGTTTTTCGTCTTCGATAAAAGACCGACGGGCCGGAAAGGAAGTTTTTGATCCTTTCCGGAACTCAAACACCGCCCGCCCGGTTCACAATGTCGCCGAACTGTTCTTTTTTACTATGTATTTCATGTCGTATGTTTACGGCCCCACATTCACCTGATCTGAATCATAACCGATGGCTTTAAGAAAAACAGAGAAGGCGGATCTTCGAATCCGATATCCGCTGTATGTCGAGATCGGAATGACGCTCTCGTTGGCTTTGCTCATCATCGCGTTCCGCCTCGATATGTCGGTCGACAGCTCGAAGGATATACAACTGGCAGAGCAGGAAATTGTCCAGATGGAAGATATCCTGCAGACGGAACAGGTAGAAAAACCACCTCCTCCACCTCGTCCGCCTGTCCCGGTGGAAGTTCCGAACGACGCAATTCTGGAAGATGATGAGCTTGACTTGGATGTATTTCTTGATCTGGATGAAGTTGCAGACCTGCCGCCGCCTCCTCCTCCTGCAGTCAAAGAAGAGCCCGAACCTGAGATTTTCATGCTCGTGGAAGAGATGCCGGAACTGATCGGCGGCCTGGGCGGACTTCAGAAACGAATCAAATATCCTGAAATCGCAAAGAAAGCGGGCGTCGAAGGAAAAGTATTTCTTCAGTTTGTAGTTGATGAAAAAGGAAATGTTGTTGATCCCATCGTTACACGAGGAATTGGGGCCGGATGTGATGAGGCTGCCATAAAGGCGATTCTTGAGGCCAAATTCACTCCGGGAAAACAGCGAGGCAAACCCGTGAAAGTGAAGATGTCTCTCCCGGTAACATTCCGCCTCCGATAATTTGATCTTGACCCAGCGGGTACTGAGTTGTGATAAATTGTTCAAAACCCGGTAAGAAATTCTTACCGGGTTTTTTAATGAACGAGCAAAATGAAGATAAATGAACGTTTCCTGACTCGAAGGACATTGATAAACCACCATTGGTACACTTGTGGAAAGTGAACAGAAATTTGAGCCCCTGGATGAAATTATCGATAATCTGTTGCGCGATAGGGATTATCTCCTGTCCCAAGAGCTCAAGCACCGAATCATTGAACTGAACGAGTTGCTTCATCAGGCCCATCGCCAGGAAATGAAAGTTCGTGTTCTGGTTTCTCAGACTGAGGTTGACGAGTTCGTACTGGCCCATCTGGAATTAAAAATATCCAAGGATTTTTAGGGGCCGGGATTATTCGGGGCTGAAACGATTCGGCCCGACTGCATCACGAACGGCACGTTTCGAGTTGTTGAGATGTCCTGCGTCGGATCTCCCGGCATAGCCACCAGATCTGCAACCATGCCTTTTCGTACGAAACCCAGTTCGTCACCAAGCCCGAACGTGCGTGCGTTGACCGACGTGACTGACCGCATCGCCTGAAGTGCGGTCATGCCATATTCAACCATCAACTCCAATTCCCATGCGTTGTCGCCGTGCGAAAAAACTCCGACATCACTCCCCATTCCTATGGTAACGCCGATTTCGAGCGCCGTCTGAAACACGTGCTTTTTGTGAGTGATCCTTGCCGGCTCGGGGTCCATTCCCTTGCGCCATCCTCCATACGTTGAAATGGCTTCACCGGCTGCCAGTGTCGGATACCAGACGACGTTATTCTCTTTCATCACTTCAAATACTTCTCTCGTCGCTCCATCTCCATGCTCTATGGTCGCGACACCGCCAAGAATCGCGTTCATCATGCCTTCGGCAGTGCCGGCGTGGGCGACCACGCTTCGGCCGCTCCGCTCCACAACTTCCACGATGAGCCTGATTTCATCGACAGAAAAAGTGGGTTTTGCCTCACCATCGGGCCCCCAGCGATAATCAGCATATATCTTGACGAGATCGGCCCCCTTTCCGATCTGATCCCTGGCAACGCGGACAAGGTCGTCCCGACCGTCCGCGGGCTCAGCACCGAGAGGTACGTCAAAATCAGGATGAAATCCTTTCGGGCCGTAACTTCCCGTAGCCACAATTGCGCGCCCGGCAACGATCATCCGGGGACCGGGTATGATCTGCTGCTCAATGGCGTCCCGCAATCCCACGTCCGCATAACCGGCACCTTCAGAGCCAAGGTCTCGAACCGTGGTAAAACCAGCCATGAGTGTACTGAGCGCGTGTCTGGTTCCACGGGCAACCCGTAATGAGCGGGATTCCCGCAGAACCTGGTCATTCCAACTGGCCTCATTGTAAGGGTGAAGAAGAAAGTGGGAATGGCCTTCAATCAAGCCCGGAGAAAGTGTCATGCCGCCAAGGAGCACGGTTTTCGTCCCGGACGGAATATCGATTTCTTCCCGCTTGCCCGCAGCCGTAATTTTTTCGCCCGTTACAAGCACGACCCAGTTGTCATGGACTTCTTCTCCATCAAAAACCCGGTCCGGAACAAGAAGTAACGATTGCGCCGCCGCGCCCACTGACGAGAGAAAACAAACGAAAAACAGCAGGGCAAATTTCATGAATCCGGTGGCCTTCGTATTAAAGGGAAATGACTCCTGGAATGGTGCCGGCCGATTTATATATGTCGATAATTGTGTCGGCCGAATCTGCATGAATATGGGCTGTCACGCTGAGATAATTTCCTTTTTTTGAGGCCCGTATGGTCAGTTTCAAATCTGTCAGCAACTGCTCGACCTGCGGTAAACCCGCCCGGGGGACAATAAATTTAAAAAGGTACCGGCTCGGCCAGTCATATTCTGAATCGAGTAGGTGACGAAAACTGAGCCACTTTTCTTCTGGCATAACTACTTTGGGTTTTATCCGTTATATACCGGCAAACGCACGGCAGCTTTCTCAGTTCGTTTGAATTCTCGCTTGCGGGAGGATTTTCTGACAGCAATTTTGCTGCTGATTATCTTCACCCCTTCCTTCATCGGCTTAAATTCAGCTTCTCTATGTGGTTTCTTCCTGAATGGGCACCAAACGTTCACCCGTTGATTGTCCATTTCCCGATTGCCCTCCTGTTCGTGGCCGGTCTGATGGATATAACAGGGATATTTCTGAAGGATCGCTCTTTTTTTTCGACGGCATCGGTTTCTCTGTATGTTCTGGGTGGGATTTCGACGCTTGCGGCGTTTCTGGCGGGCCGCGCTGCGGCTGATTCCATCTTCCTTTCGACCGATGCCAACGCCCTGTTGACTACACACGCGGACCTTGGTGAATACACGTTCTATTTTTTTGGCGTCTTCGGCCTGATTCGATTGGTGGTCCATTTTACCAACGTCAAGGACAAGATGATCTTACGTAGTGGAATGATGTTTCTGGGTCTCCTGGGACTTGTACTGCTCACAATTACAGCAACCCGGGGGTCCGAACTCGTGTACAGATACGGAGCCGGAGTCGAGGCAGTAGATCACACCGTAGAGCGTGTCCAGTTCGCTGCAGATTCTACAGGAAATATCAGCACAGCGCCTGTACTGGAAGAGAACGGTGACTGGAGCTGGAAACCCGTCCGCGCATCAACCTGGCGATCATCCATGCGCTTTCTCGAGCCCGAGGACGGCCTGGCCATGTCCTCTATTGTCGACGGTGGTGAGAGAGGCGATGTGCTCGGACTCACGCTGAATGGTGAAACCACATCCTTCGTATTTGACACCTCCTTCGAAAACGTTCAAATTGACATGGCAATCAACCTGGACAAGTTTGAAGGTATTTTGATGATCATTCACCATGTCGTTGATGGAGAGAATTTTCGATTCACTTCGATCGGCAATGGCGAAGTTCGTCAGGGTCGCACCGAGAACG
The DNA here is from genome assembly GCA_022571255.1 of Bacteroidota bacterium. Lineage (GTDB taxonomy): Bacteria > Bacteroidota > Rhodothermia > Rhodothermales > UBA10348 > N075bin62. The sequence goes on along the minus strand of JACZYD010000081.1, from coordinate 926 downwards.
GCGACAACTACCTGTATGACCAGAATCCTTTTGAACCGGAGGGCTGGGTGACCATTCGCGTCGTGAATGACGGTACACACTCTCGTGTTTACGCGGGCAAAACCATGATCGCCCACGGTCACGGGACCGCTCCGACCGGAGGTCCCGTCGGAATCCGTTTAAATGGTACGGGCACGGCCCTCCTGGATTTTATGAAGGTGCAGACTCTGCGCTGACTCAACCGGGTTCAGGCCGGCGCTGCGGCAACGCACCCGGCCATGTTGGCACAAAAGCGACAGATCGTGTCACTCTGCTCTGATCGAATGGGGATTGCTGCTGTCAGCCTGACATATATCACTTGATTCCGACGGTTGGTATACTTTTGGCTGAAGATCTTTCCGGTCTCTGTTTTAACCACCGAACGGATCGTATCTGAACATGAATCTCCAGAAACTTACTACAAAAGCACAGGAAGCAGTTCAACGTGCAACCGAGCTGGCAGCATCCAGGAATCATCAACACCTCGAACCCGTGCATCTTTTTGCGGCGTTTCTGGAAGATGCAAGCGGGGTGACTGCAGCCATCCTGTCCAGACTGCAAGTCAATCCCGAGACGATTTCGGCTCGACTTGAACCCATCTTTTCCAGACTCCCCGAGGTTACCGGTGCGAGTGTGTCGGGTCAATACGTCGGAAACGATGCAAAAAAAGTGTTTGATCGCGCGCATGCAGAAGCAGACCTGCTCAAAGATTCGTATGTGGCCACCGAACATGTATTGATCGCACTGGCCGAGTCCAAGGACAGGGTCGGGGAGCTGTTGCAGGAATACGGTGTATCCAAAAAAACAATTTTATCTTTAACTTTATTTCTTTCAACATTTAATCTAGCATATTTGTTTGCAATTCTATTAATTTCATTACTATATACCTTGGAAACTTTAGGATTTTT
>JACZYD010000080.1 GCA_022571255.1 Bacteroidota bacterium | reverse complement strand
GATTATTCAGACCCCAGACGCCGACTCCATTCCAGAACAGATAGGCGATCATTACGAGAAGCATCGACAGTGCCGTAGAGGCGACAGCAAAAGACAAAAGCCACGCTCTCGGTGTTTTCTTCTCCGTGTGATACGACACCAGTTCGGTGATGTCGTGAAACGACATGTTTCCACCGACGAGCGGTTCGTCTGTGTGGAAGTCGTCGCCTCCGTTGTCGGTTTGCAAGGCCGTGGTTGCCGTACTCACGGATGTCACGTATTTAGCTCAAAAAAATATTCTCAAAAATCAGAATCGATTGACAGCGACATTTTTCGCTATGTGGTCGATTCCAGGCGCGGATTCGGGTTTCGAATTCGGCCCAGGTAACTCGTCCTTGGTTTCACATTCAGTTCAGCGAGCATTTCGTATCGTCGATCACTTTTCTTCGATTTCGATACAGCACTTTCAGGATCACTGATATTGCCAAACGTAATCGCATTTGCAGGGCAAGCCTGCTGACACGCGGTAACAATCTCTCCCTCTTGAATCTTTCGTTTCTCGATATTTACCCGTTTGTTCACTTCGCGGATACGCTGGATGCAATAAGAGCACTTTTCCATCACGCCGCGTGAACGCACCGTAACATTCGGGTTCTGTGCCATTTGTGTCGTAGTCGGTAGCGTCTTCGACCAGTTGTAATAATTGAACCGGCGAACTTTATACGGACAGTTGTTCGAGCAATACCGCGTCCCGATACATCGGTTGTAGATCATCACATTCATCCCGTCCGACGAATGCACTGTCGCAGCCACCGGACAGACCTCCTCACATGGCGCATTTTCGCACATCATGCATGCCAGAGGCTGAATCACCATATGCGGCTCATCATAAGAGCCATCATCGCCGGAGACGAAATAACGATCCATACGAATCCAGCTCATGTCCCGCCCGAGGCTGACTTCTCGTTTACCGACCACCTGAATATTATTCTCAGACTGACACGCAATGGCACATGCGTTACACCCGGTACATGTGTTCAGGTCGATCGTCATTCCCCACTGGTACTGGTAGAAATCGTTGTCCTGGTACTCGGCAGCTTCTTTCGGGTGTCGATTTTCCCACAGAGTCGGATAGTCCGCCCAATCTTCGCGTATGGGCGCCGGCTCCATATCTCCCACAAATTCAGGATTTTCCCGGTATTCATCGACGGTGGCCATGCGGAATATGCCTCTTTTCTCCACTTCGCGGCCCACGACGGGAAGCGCTCCGTGATCCTGGGTCGTTGCGATCATATATTCGCTTCCACTTTTTGAGACCCTCACGCCGGTCAGGATATTGGATCCGGTACTGATTCTCAGCGGTGCCACATTTGTGCCGATGCCATCGGCCAGAGAGCCATGGGCATATATATCGGTGTAGTGATCCAAGTCAAAAAAATGAGCTTCACGTTCGGCGCGCGTGGATCCGATTTTCCTGCCGTACCCCAAAACGAGGCCAATGGAGCCGTCTGCGGATCCAGGCTGAATCCAGACCGGAAGCTCCACCGTTCTTCCGTCCACCGTGAGCGAAATAATATCAGAATAATTTTTGCCCGACTTCAGATTCATTTCAACGCCGAGTTCTCGGGCCGTCTCCGGGCTCATCACGGCAACGTTATCCCAGACCACTTTGGTCACTGAATCCGGTAATTCCTGCATCCAGGCGTTGTTGGCATACGATCCGTCGAGTACTTTGGAATCGAGTCGGATGACGACCTCGTACGTCGAACCGTCGACAGACGTGCTCTCCGATTGAATCGAGGTTGGAACGGCCGATGCGTCAAACCGAGGCGAAACGCTGCTGTACCCGCTATCGGCTAGAAATCCGTCGTGCAGAATCCGCTTCCAGCGACTTTCAAAATCACCGGAAAGAAATCCCTTCCAGGTATCGCGCACGAGATCATAGCCTGTTTTTTCACCTCCTGTTGCAAGTAAAGCCAGGACTTCGATATCTGACCTCGCCGGCTCATAAAGCGGCGCGATCAAAGGCTGGATCACCGACATCGTTCCATCCACAGACCGGCCATCGCCCCAGGCCTCGAGATAATGGGCGGCGGGTATATGCCAGCGGCAGGAGACCGCTGATTCGTCCACATGTAAACCGAGATGTACACTATCCTGAACCGACGACAGCGCTTTGGCCAGGTCGATGTCTGCCGGTACATCATAAACCGGGTTGCAATCAAGAATAAAAATGGCGTCGATCTGACCGGTGCCTGCAGCATCCACTAAAGACGACAGATCGGCAAGCCTGTCTGCGCCACTGTCAACCGAACGCTCCGAATACGTTACTGTTTTTCCTACCGCACCGATCCGCTCATTCATGGCTGCCGTGATGGCATGCACATCAGCGCTCTGATTTTCGCCTGCTATTATAACGCCCTCACTTCCCGCCTCGACAAGGTCGCGAGCAACTTCGTTTAAAAAGCTGTCGTCGGCATATTGTGTTCCGCCGGAGACCGAAATCCCGAGCGCCCGGGCAAGCGCAGCGGTCCATTCTCCAATTTGAGAGGAACGGATGCGAAGGCGATTGTCTGCCACACCGCCCGTTATGGAATATTGACTCTCCAGAACGTAAAGACGGCTCATGGACTGTCCGTTGTCAACGCTGCGGCTCTGCGAAAATCCCTGCGAGTTTGCCACCATGTCAGGATCCGTCGACCCCAGGAAATCGGCATCCAGACTTACGATTACCCTGGCATTCGCGAGATGGTATCTCGGCAGATAGGGTGATCCGTAAACACGTCTGGTTCCCTGTCCTGATGCGTCGTTCAAAATGGATGCATATTCTACCCACCGAACTTCCCTGAATCGAGCGGTCAACGCCGCACGCAAACCGGAAATCGTCATGGACGAGCTGGGAGGAGCTATTACACCGATTCGAGCATTTCTTGAAAGCGCGCCTATCGAATCAATAAAATCATTCCATCGACCAGGTGCGCCGTCTTTCAAAATAACCTGACTTCGATCCGGGTCGTACAGATTCAGCAGCGACGCCTGTTCAAACACACTCGTTGCACCGTACCCCTGCGGGTGCTCAGGATTCCCTTCGACTTTTGTCGGGCGGCCATCCGAAGATTCCACGATCAGCGGTCGCAAATTTCCACGAAACGGCATCGCCGTGGCATAATTCATGGAAACGCCCGGAATCATGTCCTCGGGCTTGCGTGCAAAGGGCAGAATTTTTTCCACGGGTCTCCGGCACGCGCTCAGCCCGGCAAGAGCCATGGAAGCGCCCATGATCTGAATAAACTGTCTTCTGGTTGCCCCCCGGGGGCCGTCTTTCGCGCCGGGAAATAATTCTTTGGCAGCCAGCTTTCTGAACTCATCTGTGCCCTTGAGATCATCAAATGAGCGCCAGAAAATTGCGCCGGTCTTGCCTGCAGTTGCTGCAGGCTGTGCCTCGGCTTCAAGGAGAGGAAGTTCAATCATGTGAATTTTGACTTGTCTGACAAACCCGGCAGTTGATCGCGCTGGCGACCGGATATGAAAGACGTCTAATAATGACAGGCTGAACAGATAGTGGGTGGTTTGATTCCTTCTTCGAGAACACGCTGCAGGTTTCGCTCTATAAAATTTTCAGGCTGGGAATAACCCATGGTCGTTATTTCAGAATTCGGACGTAAATACTGCTCCGGCTGCCTGTGACACTGGAGGCACCAGCTCATAGCGAGCGGCTCGGCCTGCGACACCACTTCCATCTGGTCTACGCGGCCGTGACAAGTCTCGCAACCCACGCCATTATTGGTATGGATGGCGTGGCTGAACCGAGCGTAATCCGGTAAGTGGTGGACTTTTATCCACTCTATCGACTCGCCGCTGGCAAAGCTTTCTCGGATCGGAAGTATTTTATCCGAGTCTCTCTTGATCTGGGAGTGACAATTCATACACGTCTGCGTGGCAGGGATATTGGAGTGGGCAGCCACTGTAACGTTGGTATGACAGTACTGACAATCCAGTCCCAGTTCACCGACGTGAAATCGATGACTGTATTCAACGGGTTGCTCGGGCATGTATCCGACGTCGGTATACTCGGGTGAGAAGTAATACCAGATGAACAGAACGGCGATGATGCTACCACCAAGAGAAGCAATCAAGGAAAGGGTCGGCAATATATTTGCCTTCCTCGGAAAAATTTGCGCCATTCAGCCGCGATGATTGGATGCGTAAAACTCAAGATGCGAAACTACCCAATAATCAGACGCTGTGCGTCATAGCCCAATTTGAATTTCCTTTAAAATGGAAGACACTCGATTCGGCTCATATCTTTTATTTTCAAGTACATATCACTATTCTGATTAATTTATTCCTGGTCTGACTACGCCATGTATTTATCTGGATCTTTCGTCATCCGGTAAAAACGTACTGTAATCATGATTGCGGCCGAACCGAGACCAGTGACGAGACCCCACCACAAACCCACCTCTCCGAGACCCAGAGGAAAGGCCAGAACATAGGACATGCTCAGCCCGATCGGCCAGTACGCAATCATTGCGAGCACCATGGGACGCCTGGTATCCTTGAGACCTCTCAAAGCCCCCATTCCGGCTACCTGAAGACCATCGAAAACTTGAAAAACAGCAGCAATTCCAAGCAGAGTGACTGCGATGTCAATCACGTCTACATTTGCCGGTGATTCCATCTCCAGATAGAGTGAGATTACAGCCCGTGGGGCAACCCAGAAAAGAACCGCAGTCATCATCATGAATGAAACCGAGAGCCAAATGCCGGCCATTCCCGCCCGGTAAACTTCACCGGGGTTTCCTGCCCCGACCGCATGCCCTACCCGTACTGAGGTGGCCATACCGATCCCTAACGGAACCATGAAAGTGAACGCGGCGCACTGCACCGCAACCTGATGGGCAGCGAGTTGAACTGTTCCTATCCAGCCCATCATCATCACGGTGACCATGAAGAGGCTCATTTCGACGCCCAATGACGCCCCGATGGGCGATCCAATCCTCAAAAGCTGCATGAAATAACGAGGATCAGGTTTTCCGAGGCGAGAAAATATTTGATACCTGCTGAATTCCTTTTTGAAATAAACATATCCGACTACCATTAAAAAGGTAGACCAGAATGCGATGGTACTCGCCCATCCCGTCCCGACAAGTCCAAGTTCCGGAAAACCCCACTTCCCGTACATGAGCACATAGTTGGCCAGTATGTTGACCCCGACACCAATTATTGCAATTACCGTAATGGGGCGAGGTTTTGAAACCGCCTCACAAAAACTTCGGATGGCGGCAAATGCAATGAAAGCAAATACGCCCCAGACAATTGCGTGCAGGTACGACACCGCACGAACTACGACCTCGGGTTTCTGACCCAGCAGGATGAGCAGGGTGTCGGCGTTCCAGATAAAAATGCTGGCAGGAATCGCCAACACCGCCGAGAGCCACAGACCCTGTCGAACACTCCGTCCAATCGGGTCTCCATCGCCTGCTCCGAACGCCTGTGCAACCATAGGTCCGACAGCAAGGACGACACCCATGCAAAAAATCGTGGCCGTAAAAAATATGGTATTACCGAGAGCGACTCCTGCCAGCTCGGCCGGACCCAGCCTGCCGACCATGATGGTATCGACGAATCCCATGGAAATATGGGCAAGCTGGGTCACGACGACCGGAGCGGCCAGCAATATGGTCGCGGCAATCTCTTCGCGGTATGATGGCAGAGCCTTGGACACAATAACAATCTGATCAGGAAACGTGAATGAATTTTCTCCAGAGTTCAAAGGAAAGAAGCCAGTCGAGTTCGTCGGGACGGTCGAGTTCGTCGGGACGGTCGATTCCCTCGTTGAAAACGACTTCGATCAGGCAGAAACGTCGCGTCTGAGTGTATCACAAAAACATCACAGAGCAGATCACATTCCAGATCCTCCGCTACAACCACCAGGTTCCAGCTCATGATCTCTCAGGCACAATTCATGTGATTTGTTGGCGACGACGAAGAATACGAATTTTCTCGAAGCTCATCGCGGCCACTCGTGACGATTGGTGGCAGCCTGAGTCGTCGGTCGTATCTTGCATGACTTATGTATAGTCGAAAAACTGAAAGCACGGGTGGCCAGGAGCCGATCACACAAAAAGCGGTCGGACAAGAAGCGATATCGGGGTCGATCGTCGAGACCGACTGCGAGGTCATCGATGTGAGTGTGATCATCGTGAATTACAATGTTCGCGAGTTCCTGATTCAGGCGTTGGAGAGTGTATACTCTGCCGCAACACGTTTGAACGTGGAAGTATTCGTTGTTGACAACAATTCAGTGGATGATTCGGTAAAGACCGTCCGAAGCCGGTTTCGTGACGTTATCCTGATATGTAACAAGGAAAATATCGGATTCGGAAGTGCCAACAACGTGGCCATCCGGCGGGCCCGTGGACGTATGATTCTGATCCTGAATCCGGATACGATCATACAGGAAGATACCCTGGACGTCCTCGTCGAATTCATGGATACGCACCGAGAGGTCGGCGCAGCCGGATGCCGTATTCTTAACCCTGATGGCAGTTTTGCCCGCGAAAGTCGTCGAACGTTTCCCAGTGCGGATGTCGCATTTTACCGCCTGACTGGACTGAGTCGATTGTTCCCGAAATCAAAACGATTCGGGCGATACAATCTGACGTATCTGCCCGAAGACCAGACCTCAGAGGTCGACGCTCTCAGCGGATCGTGCATGATGATCCGCTCGAATGCACTTGTTCAAAATGCCGACGGGTCCGGAAGCGGATCCGGACCATTCGACGAAGCCTTTTTCATGTACGGCGAAGACCTCGATCTGTGTTTCCGGATACAGAAAGCGGGATGGAAAATTTTCTATGTGCCGCGCACCCAGATCATTCATTACAAAGGCGAATCGACCAAAAAGGGAGAATTGCGTTATGTGCGTCATTTTTACGGTGCGATGCTTCTTTTTCTTGAAAAACATCTTGATACGGGTCGATCCCGTATTCTCACCAGCGTGTTGCGCACGGGGATCATGTTCAGAGCCGGGCTGAGCTATTTTGTTCATCACGCTCGAAATGTTTCTCCCATGTTTCTGGATTTTGTGATCGTATACGTGTCGGTTACGCTCGTCGGAATCGCGAAGTCTGCGGCAATGGACAGAATGCTCGCTCCCTTGTTTTATGCATCAGTTTCTCCCGCATACGCAATATCCACGGTGATTGGCATCTACCTGACGGGCGGATATCACCGGCCGGCCGAGTACAGACCTCGCTCTGCGTTCGCGGGCATTGCCCTGGGCGGCCTGATCGCTGCATCTACCAGTTTTTTCTTGCCCGCGATTGCATTTTCGCGCGTGGTCGTCGCGCTGAGCCTGCCGGTTGCTGGATCATTCCTGATCGCGTGGCGCGTTCGATGGAACAGTCGTCATGGTGGCCCTCACCGGGCTGTTCTCGTCGGAGATGAAATCCAGGCTGCTCGCCTGAAACGAATGCTGGATGCTCATCCGGCACCTCCTTTTTTACTGACGGGATATGTACATGACCGTACGTCAGCAAATGGATCGGAGACGAACAACTCTGTACGACTCGGTGGATTGAGTCAGCTGCGAGATCTGGTGCGCCTTGGAAACATCAGGGATATCGTTTTTGCTGCGCGATGTTTGTCGAATCAAGAGATATTTGATACGATGCAGAGCCTTCGCGATCTGGATGTACAGTTTCGGATGTTGCATACCGGAGGCGAACATGCAATCGGCAAATCAAAGATAAGTCCCATTTCCCTGGGTTCGTTACTGGCGCAGGTACCGGAAATCGTTGAACTGCGTCCTCATTTCAAACGAAGATGGTTCGAAATACCTGTTTCCGTATGTGGGCTTTTAATGCTGCCCGTGGTCCAGATTCTGGTGGGGTTGACCGGAAACCCCCGGCTGCGGTTTTTCTCCGGGAAATTGCGCCAACTCACCAGGGTGATTTCCGGCGCGATATACCTCGTCGGAGTTCATCCCGACCATATATCCAGGGTCCCATCTACATGGGAGCTAAAAGAGGGCGTATTTTCCATTACGAACACGTTGAATGCGGTGGCGTTAGACCCCGCCGAGATGTCCCGCGTTTACTGGTATTATGTCACCCACCAGTCTTCCGGCCTCGACCTGGACATCATCCTCCGATCGATCAGATTCCCTGAACATTCCTGATTTCAGTATGGCTGAAAGGCAAACGAAGCATCTTCTTGATTTTGAAAAACCACTTTTTGAGCTCGAACAAAAGCTCGAAGAAATGCGAAATCTGGATTCTGGACGCACCACTGCGGTCGTTAACAGGTCTCTCCGATCACTTGAAAAGCGCGTCAGCGTGTTGCGGACTTCCATCTATGAGAATCTCACCAGGTGGCAACGTGTCCAGATCGCCCGGCATCCGGATCGACCGTATACACTGGACCATATTGCCGGTCTCACAGATGGATTCATAGAATTTCACGGTGATCGATTGTTTGGAGACGATCCGGCCATGGTAGGAGGATTTGCCACGTTCAAGGGATCGCGATTCGGTTTTACCGACAGAACGGTGATGATTCTTGGCCAGCAGAAAGGCCGTAATACAAAGGCGCGTAAATATCGTCGGTTTGGAATGCCGAACCCCGAAGGTTATCGTAAAGCGCTTCGGCTTATGAAGCTTGCAGCCAAATTCAATAAACCCATAATCACGCTGCTCGACACCCCCGGTGCGTTTCCCGGGCTTGAGGCCGAAGAAAGAGGCCAGGCCCAGGCGATTGCGTTGAATCTCTTTGAGATGGCACGGCTTCCCGTGCCTATCGTTGTCAACCTGATTGGAGACGGGGCATCCGGTGGAGCGCTCGGAATCGGCGTTGGCGACCGAATTCTTATGATGGAGAATGCCTGGTATTCTGTCATTTCACCAGAAAGCTGTTCTTCCATCCTCTGGCGTTCCTGGGATTACAAGGAAGAAGCTGCACGGGCACTGAAATTGACGGCAGCGGACCTGATTGACATTGGAGTGATCGACGAGATTGTCTCCGAACCAACAGGCGGGGCACATTCAGACCCCGAGAAGGCCATACATTCCCTTGGCGAAGCGATCGCGAGGAACCTGGAAGAACTGGATGGTTTCTCGACGGCCGAGCTGTTGAAAAATCGCCTGGCAAAGTTTGACGGAATGGGCGTATTCGAGGAAAATTGATCAGGAGCACCGTGAAGACTTTTATTCATGAGCACCGGGTACGGTATCGCGAATGTGACCCTATGGGAATCGTCTATCACACCCACTATATAGATTATTTTGAAGTGGCAAGAACAGAAGCACTTCGATCACACGGCCTGTCGTATAAATCGATTGAGGACGGCGGGGTTTATCTGCTGGTTCTGGACCTGTCCACGAAATATTCGAGTCCGGCTCGCTACGACGACCTGCTGGAAATTCAGTGTGACGTGTCACTCTCTGAATCTCGAATCAGGATATTATTTGAATACACCATACGCCGGAAAGGAGAAGAACAGATACTGGTAACCGGGCACGTCAGACTCTGTTTTTTCGATCGAGAGCGAAGTCGCCCTGTACCGGCTCCTGAATCAGTTTTGAAATTTCTTCGGGATTAGGAATGGAATTCGATCGCAGACCTGGACCCGGTGTTGATATCATTCGCGACGTCAATGACCGTCTACCCGAATATCTGAGCCTTGAGGCTCTGGACCGTACTATTCTTACCGCTTTTGCCGAGGATCTCGGAGAAGGCGATGGATCTGTAGACCTGGAAATCGAGAATGTAAACTTACAAAGTGGCGACCTGACCACAATCTGGACCGTTCCAGCCTCTGCGGAAGGGTCAGGGCGGCTCGAAGCGAAGCAAAACGGTGTTCTGGCCGGAACGGTAGTCGCAACGCGTGTATTTCAATTGTTTGACAACAATCTCCGTATCGACTGGTTGTACGGGGACAGAGATTCGGTGCGAGACGGCGATCTTCTTGCAAGAATTCACGGGGCACTGCGATCCATTCTCACGGCGGAAAGAACGGCGCTGAATTTTCTTCAGCGCATGAGCGGTATCGCAACCGCCGCCAGAGCGTTTACCGATTTACTTGAAGGAACCGGAACACGTATTCTGGACACCCGAAAAACAGCCCCGGGGCTTCGTCTTCTTGATAAATGGGCCGTGATCATCGGCGGAGGAGTCAATCACCGGCTCGGTTTGTTCGACGAAGTCTTGATTAAAGAGAATCACATTGCCGCCGCGGGTGGATTAAGTAAAGCCCTGCAACAGATTCGCGTTGGCGAACAGCCACATTCCGGCGTACCCGGAGGATCTCGAAACCCCCGTGTGAGAGTGGTCGTAGAAGTGTCCTCGCTCGACCAGATTCGCGAAATTCTGACCCTGGGTGGAGTTGATCGTTTACTTCTGGACAACATGGTAGATGTACGCGAGGGCGTCTCTCCCGACGTGTCCCGATTGCTGGCAGCAGTGAAGCTGATTGACGGCAGAATCCTCACGGAGGCGTCTGGAAATATAACACTCGAGACGGCCCGCGTTATCGCCGAAGCAGGCGTGGATTTCGTCTCGATCGGAGCGCTCACACATTCTGTTACCGCTCTCGACCTGTCACTGCTGATCGAACCCGTAATTTCTCCATGAATCTGTACTTTTTTTGATCTGATATGCTTCAGGAGCAAAGCCGGCTGTTTCAGCGTGTGCTCTTTTTTATCGATGTGTCCTTGGTGGCGGGCAGCTGGATTCTGGCGTATTACGTGCGCTTCGAATTTTTTCCGGCCATGGATATTCTTATTCCTCCGGAAGCGGTGCCTTTCTGGGTCTACCTGCAATTTCTGCCGTGGATTCTGATCGCGTCCATGACGGTGTTCTGGGCTACCGGTCTGTATAATCACGACCGGGCGGAACGGCTGTATTCGCTCGTCTTTTCTGTCGTGAAATCGATTCTTTTAGGCCTGCTTGTGGTTATCGCTTCTCTGTCGCTTTACAGAACCTTTAACTTTTCGAGGCTGCATATGGGCATATTCGGGTCTATTACTCCTGTCCTCATGGTTCTCGTCAGAGTGGCATTGTATATGGGCCTGCAACGAGCGCGGCAGAATGGAAAATTTCTTAAACGCGTGTTGATTGTCGGAGCAGGTAAGACCGGAAAACGACTGAGGGACGCATTCGAGGAATATCCGTGGATGGGCTTCGAGACGGTCGGCTTCCTGGACGACAATCAATCGAGAACACCCGATTGGCTCGGGGCGGTGGACGATCTTGCACGTGTGGTCAAAGATGCGGAAGAGAGTGAATCTCCGATCGATTATGTGTATATCGCTCTTCCACTCTCTGCATCAGAAAAAATCAAGAACCTCGTGGGCACGTTATCGACGTCTCTTACAAACGTGTGCCTTGTTCCGGACCTGGAGCAATATGACCTGCTCAACGGGCGGGTGACAGAAGTGGCGGGTCTGCCCGTAATACACCTTCTCGACGAAACACCCATTGAATTCCGACGAGTGGCAAAGCGCGCCATTGACATTGGATTTTCAACCCTGATATTGATCCTGTTCTCTCCGTGCCTGCTGGTGATCGCAATCGCTGTCAAGATGTCGTCTCCCGGCCCGGTACTGTACAGGCAGGAACGCATGGGTCTGAATGGTAAAAAGTTTCTCATGTTCAAATTCAGATCCATGCCGGTAAACGCCGAAACAGATTCCGGCGCAGTGTGGAGTAAAGCGGGTGAAACACGGGCCACGCGGGTGGGGTCTTTTCTTCGACGTACGTCTCTGGACGAATTTCCTCAGTTCATGAACGTGTTCAAGGGAGACATGTCTGTGGTTGGACCTCGCCCGGAAAGACCTGTATTCATCCAGGAATTTCGGGATCAGGTACCACAATACATGTTGCGCCACAAAATGAAGGCAGGAATAACGGGATGGGCGCAGGTTAATGGATGGCGGGGATCCACCTCGCTCGAGAAACGAATCGAGTTCGATTTATACTATATCCGAAACTGGTCACTGGGACTGGATCTGAAAATCATGTTACTGACGATCTGGAAAGGATTCGTCAGTAAAAATGCCTACTAAACCCACTCAAGTCCTATCGTTCAACTACATAACATTTCGATTGCCTTCGGTGGCGACTCGGTTCTGAATAATATATCCTGGACACTTACGGGGTCACGTCGAATAGGATTGATCGGACCCAACGGGGCCGGTAAAACAACGCTTCTTCGACTGATATCCGGCGAGATTGATCAGGATTCAGGCACGGTTTCAACAGGGAACTTGCGCATCGGGTATCTGAAACAGGAAACGCAGGAAGAGGATACAGGCCTTACGGTCCTGGAACAGGCTCTGACGGCATTTTCAGAGGTCCAGACACTGGAGAAAGAAGAAGAGGATCTTCTTCTGGAGCTTGAAGTGCACCCAGACCCGGAAGATGCCGATCATGATCGACTGCTGATCCGCCTCGATGAAGTGCATGGCCGTATGGCAGCCCTTGAGTCCCACCGGGCAAAATCCAGGGCCGAATCCATTCTGACCGGACTGGGATTCGCAGCGGAAGATCAGCTCAGACCCGTTTCTACGTTTTCCGGAGGCTGGCGTATGCGGGTCGCTCTGGCTCATCTTCTGCTTTGCAGCCCGGATATCCTGCTGCTTGATGAACCCACCAATCATCTGGATATCGACAGCATAGACTGGCTGGAGGCCTACCTGAAGTCATTCGCCGGATCCGTAGTCATCGTTTCGCATGATCGATATTTTCTCGATCGAATGGTGACAGGTATCGTTGAAATGTCGCAGGGGAATCTTACGGAATACGCCGGCAATTATACTTTTTACCTGATGGATCGTGTCGAGAGACGTGCCGTGTACCGTGCATCTTATATAAATCAGCAAAAGTATATCCAGGAGACCAAACGATTTATCGAACGATTCAGGGCCAAGGCTACCAAAGCACGTCAGGTGCAGAGCCGGATAAAAATGCTGGACAGTCTCGAGCGTCTGCCGCCGCCCCCTGCCGATGATGCCACGATTACATTTCGATTCCAGGATCCCCCGCGCGCAAGTCGGGTCCTGCTCGAAATACCGCAATTTTCGAAGACGTATTCGAGCGAAGACCAAGATATCGAGGTGTTTCAACGTACAGGACCGCTCAAGATCGAACGAGGAGACAGGATTGCACTGATCGGTCCGAACGGGGCCGGCAAATCCACTCTTGCCCGTATTCTGCTCGGAACCGAACCCTTCGATGGACAGCTTCAAAAAGGACAAAAGATGGAGTTGTCTTACTTCGCGCAGAATCAGGCGGAGTCACTGCCTCAGAATCGAACTGTTTTTGAAGTGGTAAGAGAAGCAGCCGTGGACCGGACAGAAACCTGGATACGTACCCTTCTCGGGGCGTTTTTATTTCACGGTGACGATGTGTTCAAGTCGGTCTCCGTATTGTCCGGGGGGGAACGCAGCCGCGTTGCACTGGCCAGAACGTTGATTTCTCCCGCAAACTTTCTGATTCTCGATGAGCCCACCAACCATCTCGATATTCAGTCCCGAAACGTCCTGATCGAAGCGTTGCGTCAGTATTCCGGCACATTTGTGCTCGTTTCTCATGATAGGCACTTTCTGGATCAGACGGTATCAAAAATCTGGCGTGTCGGCAATAAACAGGTCCAGGAATTCCATGGCAATTATTCAGATTACGTGTGGCAAACCACGCACGGTACGGCCAGCCGCATTGCAGAAGGTTCTCACTCCGGTCCCGGCCGCTCAAACGGCAGCGGCTTACGCGAAAAAGACAAAAACGCGGCAGCGGCTGGTGATGGTAGAGGTGCCGTAAAAACGGCTGGTGATGGTCAAAGAGGTGCCATAAAAACGGCTGATGACGGTCAAAGAGGTGCCATAAAAACGGCTGGTGATGGTCAAAGAAGTGCCATAAAAACAGCTGTAAAAGCAGCCTCCTTGTCACAAAATGCCGAACAGAGGGGGCCAAAATCAAAGGAACAGAAACGCGAGGAGGCTCGCGAAAGAGAAAAGAAGCGAAAAGCCAGAAAATCCCGTTCCGGTTCCAGATACGGATCTCTCAACGATTATCAGCTGAAAAAGGACTATGACAAGACGGAAGCGTCTATTCTGCAAAAAGAATCTGAGCGTTCCGAATTAGAATCGGCTCTGGCAGATCCGAAAGTATTCAAAGACGGACATCGGTCGCAAAAACTTCTGGCCGATCTCGAGAAAATTCAGAAAAAGATCGCTGCCGACTACGAACGATGGGAGCATCTTACCGAAGAAATGACCGCAAGGATTGAGTAATCTCCACGCAGGGTCCAGCAATCTGCGTTGCGTGGAGCAGGTACAATGATTTTCACCCTGTCACGAGGGCACAATCACCGGTATTGGGGGTTCGATACCGACTTCCCAAGAAGAGACTGTTCATAATTTCAGCACAACTGATCCCTGCGAATGATTCAAAAACTGTTCAGAATAAATTTGACATGCCCGTCCGTCTGTATCTCTGATTTGACATTGTTTTTACTTTGTTGCAGCATTTTGTCTATGGCTGCGATGCCAGCAAATGCCCAGATTTTCAGCCTGCCTGCCCCTGATACCACGATCGGAAATTATTTTGGTACCGCCGTAGCGATCGATGGCAACATCGCGGTCATCGGAGCCACGGGCGAACCATCCTGCGGTCCGAACAGCGGCGCCGCGTATATCTATGAGATGGACGACACCGGTGACTGGATTGAAACCGCGCACCTGCTCCCGGTTGAGTGCCGCGAAGGAATATTCTTTGGCAAAACGGTAGCGATCAGTGGCAACCGTATTCTGATAGCGGCCTACGTTCCATTTTTCTCGAAACAGACATCGAACTCGGTTTACGTGTACGAAAAGGACCCTGAAACGGGAGAATGGATATTACGTGATTTAATATTACAGCCCAATGACGCTACACAGGGACCTTTTGCGTCTTCAATTTCGCTCAACGGAGATCGGATCCTGATCACTACATCCGGTGACACCACGACGGGCAAATACGGAGGAGTCGCCTACGTTTACGATTATATCGACGGCAAGTGGGTTTTATCGGCCAGACTTACAGGAAGCCTCGGAATCAAAGCCGGCATTTTCGGAACGTCTTC
>JACZYD010000079.1 GCA_022571255.1 Bacteroidota bacterium | reverse complement strand
CGTTTCTTTGGGCTGATCACACCCAAAACCTCATGGTCGGCAAGACATTATCGCACTATAAGATCCTATCCGAACTCGGCAGAGGCGGCATGGGCATTGTGTACAAGGGCGAAGACACCAAGCTGCACCGCACGGTTGCTATCAAGGTGCTACCTGCCGCTGCTCTTTCGAGTGATGATGACCGGGCAAGGTTCTACCGTGAAGCACGCGCTGCTGCTTCCCTCTCGCACCCAAATATTGCCGTTATCCATGAGATAGATGAAGCCGTGCCAGAGGGCTCCAAGGACGACGATCTCCGGCCTTTCATAGCGATGGAGTTCATCGAAGGCGATACGCTTGAGGATAGAATCAAGCAAGGGCCTATGAAGCTGGAGGAAGCTGTGCGCATCGCAAGCGAGATTGCCGCTGGTCTCGAAGCAGCACACAAAAAGGATATAGTCCACCGCGACATAAAAGCCGCCAACGTCATGATGGACAGTGACGGTAGAGCAAAGATATTAGATTTTGGTCTCGCCCAGACGGCGGCGTCGACGAAACTTACGCGCCAGGGCTCGACGCTCGGAACGGTCTCGTACATGAGCCCGGAGCAGGCCCGCGGTGAGGAAGTGGACCGCCGCACGGACATCTTTTCTGTGGGAGTAGTTCTGTACCAGATGATCAGCGGAGCGTTGCCCTTCGGCGCGGAATACGAGCAGGCGATCATCTACAGCATCATGAATCAAGACCCCGAACCGCTGACAGCTTTGCGTACGGGCGTTCCGATGGAACTGGAGAGGATTGTCGAGAAGTGTCTGGCCAAAGACGCGGCAAGGAGGTATCAACACTGCGACGATTTGATTGCGGATCTAAAGGGGATAGACGCAGCCAGCCTGAAGAAAGGATCGGGAAGCCGGACGGCCGCCGGGGCGGTCGATGCAGTGCCGGTGCCGGTCGGTGCGGGACCCGTGGAATCCGCACTCGAAGGAGAAGGCGGCGGCGACAGTGGCGCGGTTGAGGTCGCCGTCGTGCCCGCTGCCGAACCTGCAGCATCGGCCTCTGAAAAGAAATGGCTGTTGCCGGTGGGTTTCGTTGCAGGTGCGGTGCTGGCCACGCTCGCAACGCTCGCCATCACGAGCGGAGATCGTGAAGCGGGCGGCGCAAAAGTTGGGTTCGGTGTCCAATCAGTGAGCCGCATAACGATCGAGGCTTCCGCCGAAATGTCTCCGTCCATTCATCCTGGAGGAGATCGGATTGTCTATGCGGCGGGAAGGAGCAGAGACAGGCATCTGTATTACCGATTGATTGACGGAGGCCGTCCGATAAGGCTCGTGGAGAGTTCGGATCTTGATGAAAATTACCCGACCTATTCACCCGATGGGAATTCCATTCTTTTTGAATCCGGAGGGGCGATATTCACCGTCGAAGCACTGGGCGGGAATCCTCGCACGGTAATCCGGCCGAAATCGGAGGGAGAGTTTTATGGGTACCCGACGTGGTCGCCCGCCGGAGATGCGATAGCTTTTATGTCAACGACCGAGAAGATATACGTCTATGAGACGGCGGCAAGAACGTTTTCTCTTTCCGTAGATTTATACAGACCGCATTCTCTCGCGTGGTCTCCGGACGGTAAATTCATTGCGGTTGTTTCAACGAACGAGCTTCACGCGCGAACGGGAACCAACGTTGCGCCCACATCGATCTGGCTTATAGAAGCTGTCGGAGGCGCCAAACATCAGATCACGACAACGGAGTTCATGGACTTGAGTCCCCGGTGGACTCCGGACGGATCAGCTCTTTATTACGTGTCCAATCAGGGTGGATTTCTGGACATATATCGGCAGGCGATATCGGCCGAGGGGGAGAGAGAAGGATCCGTGGATCGAATCACAACAGGGCTCAATCTGCATTCTATTGATCTATCGAGAGACGGCAACCGACTTGTCGCGACCGACTTCAGATATCGACAGAATATCTGGGCTTCGCCGCTCGATTCAGACGTGACGGTATTTGTGGCGGACG
The DNA here is from genome assembly GCA_022571255.1 of Bacteroidota bacterium. Taxonomy (GTDB): domain Bacteria; phylum Bacteroidota; class Rhodothermia; order Rhodothermales; family UBA10348; genus N075bin62. Next base: position 13,122 of record JACZYD010000079.1, on the reverse strand, counting down.
CAGTACCCGTCACGACCGGAGATCAGGTTATCGAAGGGGTCGTTATTTCGCCGGATGGCACGAGACTGGCATATGATTCCAATGCCAAGGGTACGCAGCATATTTTCGTAGTTCCACTTTCCGGTGGTACACCCCTTCAGTTGACTTCGCGCCAAGAACCGGATTATCTCTACGACTGGTCTCCGTACTCAGACTTCATCACGTTTCACACATTCAGTGGCGGTAGCCGAAATGTAGCGATTGTCTCCGTTGACGATCAGACGGTAGAAATTCTCTCTGACGAATCGGTCCACGAGCGGTATCCTTTATGGCTTTCTGATGAGAACACCATGGCCTATCACCGCGATGCACCCGGAACCCTGGATTTCGTTTCCGAACTGGTTCGCGTCCGGCGTGGACCGTCCGGGGAGTGGGGCACGCCGGAGGTCATCATAGACCATCTTAATCTGGGCGCAAAATGGTCAACCGCAAGAAATATGATCGTATATGACAATGGCCTTCTTTCCGACAGAGCGATTTATACATGGGATCCACAAACCGAACAGTCGCGGGTTATCCCGGAAACCCAGGGGATGAGCGCGAGCATACCGATGTGGTCTCGAGACGGAAACACGATTTACTTTATGGCACCCTTTAATGAGGAAGGTCAATCATTGTGGGCTGTACCGACCGACGGAGGATTGCCACGTAAAATTGTTGATCTTTCGGGTGTTGAACTCGGAGTCGGCTCACCGACGGTCGACGCAGAGCGGATTTATTACACGGTTTCGGAAATCGAGAGCGACATCTGGGTGCTGGATTTGGAAGACGGATAAAATGCTCCAGGAATTTGACACAAGAAATCGAGATCTGATCGTGAACATTGGCGGTGCGCTCAGGCACCGCGACGAGGCGGGGGTAAGTCCGTTTGACAGCGTGGTGCAAGGTGGCGACGCGGTTTGGGAGGGGCTGAGACTCTACCAGGGCAAGATATTTAAACTCATCGAGCACCTCGATCGGATGCATGCATCTGCAAAAGCGCTCGGTTTTGAAATGTTCGGGGCATCAATTCCGTCGCATGAGGAAATCATCATCGAGATCCGCAGGACGCTGGAAGCAAATAAGATGACCGACGGAGTGCATATTCGTCTGACATTATCGCGCGGAGAGAAAATTACGTCGGGGATGGATCCCCGGTTGAATCAGTCCGGACCGACGCTCATTGTGCTGGCGGAATTCAAATCACCTGTTTATTCGAAAAAAGGTCTGTCTTTCGTGACATCCTCCATGCGACGTTCGCCGCCCGATTTTCTGGACCCCAGGATTCACCACAACAATTTACTATCGTCAATCATGGCGAAGATTGAGGCGAATATGGCTGGTGCAGACTCGGCCTTGATGTTGGATACACATGGCTTTATTGCGGAAGCGCACGGGTCTCACGTGTTTTTTGTGCGAGGTGGCCCGTCGAGTGGTATCGCGGCGCGTGCTGGCTCGACGGTTGGCAACCCGGAAGATGGTGGCACCGAGGAGCGTAGCGAGGCAGATAGTGGAGCAGGGCCGGGTAGCGAGGTCGATGGAGTTGAGACAGATCGTGAAACTTCGCCGTCAGTCCGCATCTTCACGCCTTCGACCGACGCCTGCCCGAAAGGAATCACCCGCGAAACCGTGTTGCGTCTCTGCCACGAGAACGGTATCGCAGCCGTAGTGCGCAATATTTCGCTGGCCGAGGCATACAATGCGGACGAAATGTTCTGCACCGGTACAATGGGGGAGATTGCAGGTATTACAAAACTCGACGGGCGCACTATCGGTACGGGCGAAGTAGGCCCGGTGACGCTTCAGATTGCAGAGTTATACCGGGCGGTAACAGCGTCGCAGGGATTCGAGATGGTGGGTTGAGAACGTGCTCACAGACGCTGGCAATCCGCTGCGTTTTGAATAAGATCAATAGAACTACGTATTTATACGTATATTTATGTCTTCGAACCACCCTCAGAACTGCTGTAAAGCCTATTAAAATATTCACTTGCCGGAATTTCCGGCATTTCCGTATCTTCACATCCTTCGTCCTGGCAACAGAAATCCTTCTGACGTCACCTGCTGGGGCGGAGGATTTTTTGTGCCCGTGGCTCAGCTGGATAGAGCGCCTGGCTACGGACCAGGAGGTCGGGGGTTCAAATCCTCCCGGGCACGCTCAAAGTGGGCAGAGGACATTTTTCCTCTGCCCGCTTTGCATTTCACGAGTTTTCGGACCCGCGAAATGGAGGGGAATTGCATGCGGGAGCGTAGCCACCGACCAACGAATCGAGAGCATTCGATTGGTTTCAGTAAATCTGACTGTTTTAAGAGTGTAGAAGTAGATGCTGCCTGGGAGCACCGTAGCGTCGACCGGTAGCGAGGGAATGCTCGCAATAGTGGGTATGAGAGCTATGATTGTGCGCGAAAGCCCATCAATCGCTCGAATTAAGAAGCTGTTGGTCCGCATCGCAACCATGAGAAAGCATGAGACTGCGGTGAACGTTTGAAAGTGCGAAACGACTCCGTGTCACAGAGTCGTCCGAGTGATATCGGACAAGATCGTAACTTGCCGTTCACTGGCGACCTCTGCCTTTTGCTCGACGACCGGTATGTTGCCGTGTGATTGGCCCGGTGTCGCGCCCAGACTTGCCCTGCCTCCAGATCAAACTTTTATTCCGCCATGAATCGCTACACTCCGTTTGCGCTGTCTTCGGTCCTTTTCCTCCTATTTCTGGTTGTTGGATGCACGGCACCCGATGCATCCAACCAGGACAGCCCGGAGTTGGATTATGTCTTCGACCGCAAGGAAGTCCGTATCGCCATGCGGGACGGAATTCAGCTGTTCACCGTCATTCTCACTCCGAAGAATGCGGGCGGCGAAGATCTCCCGTTCATCTTTTCACGAACGCCCTACGGGACGGACGGGTGGGGTGGGACCTCGCGCATCCAGTATGGTTTTCGCGATCTGATCAAGGAAGGATACATCTTCGTTTTTCAGGATATCCGGGGCCGTTTTGAATCGGAGGGTGAGTTCGTGATGAACCGCGCCGCGTGTGAAGTTCGAGATGCGGCGTGTATGGACGAGGCCTCAGACGCGTACGACACCGTCGAGTGGCTTCTGGCCAACGTGCCGAACCATAACGGCCGCGTTGGACAGCTCGGTATATCGTACCCCGGCTACCTCGTGAACGCGACGGCGTTCGGTCCTCATCCGGCCATCAAGGCGCTGAGTCCGCAGGCCACGATGGGAGATGGGTGGATGGGGGACGATTTTTTCCACCAAGGTGCCTTCCGACTTTCCTATGGCCTCGAGTACGCCTGGGATATGGAGGCCAGTTCCGATCAGAGCATTCCGCCCGCGCCGGGGCGGTATGATACCTATGATTGGTATCGCTCGTTTGCCACGCTCGGTGAACTGGCCGACGAGGTGGGCGCAATGGACTGGCCTTCGTGGCGGCTCTTTGTGGAGCACCCGGCCTATGACGAGGAGTGGCAGGGTCGCGCCATTCCACTACACCTGAGACAGGCCCCCGTGCCGACCTTGACCGTAGGGGGCTGGTGGGATCAGGAAGACATGTGGGGTGCGCAGCACACGTATGACGCCATGGAATCCGGGGATGAGGCAGGAATCAATCACTTTGTGATGGGGCCGTGGAAACACGGGCAGTGGTTTACCGATTCCGGTGACTCGCTCGGCAGCATACCATGGGGAAGCGCGACGAGCGATTACTACCGCAGAGAGATCGAAGCCCCGTGGTTTGCGTATTGGTTGAAGGACAAAGGTGACGGCGTCTTCGCCGAGGCGACCCTGTTTGACTCCGGCGCAAGGGTTTGGAAAACATTCGATCAGTGGCCGCCGCAGGACGCGGTACTGACCAATCTTTATTTCAGAGAAAACGGAGGGCTCTCGTTTGATGTTCCGACCGCGCCGAGTAGTGCGCCGACCGCGCCGGGCAGTGCGTCAAGTAGTGTCCCAGGTCGTGCCCCGAACGGTGCTGCGAGAGGGTTTGATGCATATGTCAGCGATCCGGATTACCCGGTTCCGTACCGTCACAGGCCCATTGAGCGGACATACGACCCGCGCGGGTCCGGATGGGGTCCTTGGATGACCGAGGATCAGCGGTTCGTGGACGGGCGCCCGGACGTACTCGTCTATCAGACCGATCCCCTTGAAGAAGATGTTACTCTCGTGGGCAGTGTTGTGGCCCGACTGTTTGCGTCCACAACCGGCACCGACGCCGATTGGGTCGTGAAGCTGATCGACGTATACCCCGACGTGGTGGAGGATCGCCCATGGCTCGGCGGCTACGAACTCATGGTGACTGGCGAAATCATGCGTGGTCGCTACTGGAAGAATTGGGAGGAGCCGAACCCTGTCCCCGCGAACACACCGACGGCCTTCACGGTGGATATGCACAAGCAGGCTTACACGTTCCAGCGAGGCCACCGCATCATGGTCCACGTTCAAAGCACCTGGTTCCCCGTACACGACCGTAATCCGCAGACATACGTTCCGAACATCTTCCTCGCCGAAGCAGACGATTACCAGGCGCAGGAGCACCGGATATACCGGTCGGCCCGGCTTCCCTCGCATCTGGAACTGGACCTGTTACCGCGGTAATTGTGGCGTCTCGAAGATCCTGTTAAAAGACGTGCTGCGTCGCGTGCCCAACATCCTGCATGGACGTCTGGTGTGGCCCGAATCCATATAAATCCATGACGTACCAAAGGTGATCCCACGCGGTGTGTCAATGGAAAAAAGACGCCGTTGAAAAATATGGGCTGATTGTAATTTCACCGGTAAAGTGTTATTTATTATTGTGCTCTAACTGTAGTTAACCCGCTTGACCATTCCCACCAATCGAATGCTGCGAGGTATTACGATGAGAAAAACACTGATCACCTTTTTATCCCTGTTCGTGATTTCCGTGACGGCATTCGCGCAGGAACAGCTCGAAAGCGCGATGAGCGCTGGCCCCGCCTCGATATCCGCTGAGGCTACGATTCAGGCATGGGACGGAACCGTGCTCCGGGAGGGCTCGAATCAGTGGACCTGTCTTCCCGATCGCCCGGATACAGAAGCCACCGATCCGTGGTGTGTAAATGCTCCATGGCTCGAGTTTTTGCAGAGCTATGTGAATAAAACAGAACCCGCGTACGACCAGATTGGATTTGCGTATATGTTAGCCGGCGACAGTCCGGTCAGCAACAGTGACCCATATGCCACCGAAGCGACCGGCCCTGAAGACTGGGTCACGGATCTGGGTGCTCACCTGATGATGCTCATACCAGACCGAATGCACTTCGACGGCATCTCCTCAGATCACCTTAATGGAGGGCCTTGGATCATGTGGCCGGACACGCCATATGCTCATATCATGATTCCGATTGAGAGTAGATAGAAGGGTTTCTTTAGTCGTTATTCTGGATTAAAAGCATGATCGACTGGTACTTATCACATTAAACGGTACTTGTTATGTCTGAAGAAAACGAAAGTAAAGTATCCTGGAAATTTTGGGTGATCGGAGTCGTCGCTCTACTGTGGAATGCAGTGGGGGCGTTCGATTACACGATGACGCAAACACAGAACGAGGCGTACATGAGCGAATTCACGCCGGAGCAACTCGAATTCTTCTATGGGTTTCCAACGTGGGTGGTCGCGACGTGGGCCACGGCCGTATGGGCCAGCCTCCTGGGTGCGGTACTTCTACTGCTGCGCAAATCACTTGCAGTGCACGTTTTTCTGGTTGCCCTCGTTGCGATGGCCATCACGTTTTTCCACAACTTTTTCCTCTCCAATGGAATGGAGATCATGGGCGGCGCTGGTCCTGCCATATTCACAGCAGTCATTTTTCTCGTCGCTATTGGACTCTACATGTACTCCGACCGTTTGAAAAAGAATGGCGTGTTGTCGTGAGTGGTGCGCCGCTCGCTCTGCGCCGCGAGCCGAGCGCCGCGGCAGCGTTTTGTGTGACGGGTTTGAGCCAACGCGGCGCCGTGTGAAGAGGGTGTGAAGCGGCGTTGCACGGGCTCTCGTGGAACTCCGTCAGATATGTTATTAATATCGGAATAAATAAGATATCTGATCACAAACGAGAGGGGGCGTGTGTTCTGGTGAACTATCAGACGAACAGCGGATTAATCTGGTGAACGATCAGGCGTACAACGGATTAATTGCACTTCCACCATGCACTACGTTTCGTTCATAGCAACGAACCGCAAAAATCCATGGTTGATAAACACGTATTGCATTATCACATCACCGCTGAGCTCGCCAGCGACGACGACCGCGCTCATTTTACCGCGAGGCCAAAGCCGCAGCCCAGCTTCACCATCCGAATATCGCGTCAGTTTTAGAAATCGACGAAGCAATCCCGTAGAAATCCCAATCCGAAAGATGGAGCAAAAGTCCGTCGCCATGCGTTTATTGTCGGTATGGAAGAAAAAGTGCACACTAAAACGGAGATATTGAAGCGTTTGCAACGCTTCGCGCCCGAGCTGCGCCGGCTGGGTGTCGATAAAATCGGGTTGTTCGGTTCATTTGTCCGAAATGAACCGCACGAACTGAGTGACGTCGATATTCTGGTCGAGTTTACGCCCGGGCAAAAGAGTTTTGACAACTTCATGTCACTTTGCTTTCGTTTAGAGGACATTTTTCTGCGCCGCGTAGAAGTAGTCACGAAAGAGTCGCTCAGTCCTCATATTGGGCCGCAGATTCTTAAGGAAACAGAATATGTCTCCCTCTCCGTTTAGTTACCTTCGTCATATCCTCGATGAAATCAGGTATCTACATGAGAGTACCAAGAATTTATCAATGAGGAATTTCTGGCGGACGAAACGAAGAAACGTGCCTTCGTCAGAAGCCTGGAGATTATCGGTGAAGCAACGAAAAACCTTCCCGCTGATTTTCGATCAGCCAACGCTGATATTCAGTGGAGAGCAATCGCAGGAATGCGTGATCGTTTGATTCACGGTTATTTCGGGGTCGACTACGAGATCGTCTGGGATGTGATCGTGACCAAACTTCCTGGGCTGTGCGACGAGGTTGAGAAACTTCTCTCCGATGGGGAAAGTTGATCTTTTCAGGTAGTTGTCAGAAGGCGCCCACTCATGAATCCGGGCCCACTGATGGGGCGGCGGATTCTGCGTCTTCAGCCTTGAATCGATCACCGATCCAGGTTTTGATGATTGATTGACGCGTCACGCCGAGACGCCGCGCCTCACGATCCAGTCTGTGTACCATCCACTGCGGAAAGTCTACATTCACCCTCTTTATTTCAAGATTTGGGCGACGTGTAGCAGATGGATCAAGGAATTCCACAATATCATGGCCGTCGTCGAACAGGCGATCGAATTCACGGGCTGAGATAGATTTGCCTTTCATGTTTTCTTGCTTTTCTGACGGAAATAATGCGGATGAGGTCGTCTCGGTAGCTGATTATTGCTGTCCAGATCTCACCATCGATCAATCCGATCACTGCGAAACGCTTTTCATCGGCCGTCCTGGCCAGGCGTTCGACGAAATTCGGATCATCCCAGATCTGCTGAGCTTGGATAAAATCGATTCCGTGTTTCTGCATGTTCGATCTGCTTTTCTCCAGATTAAAAACGAACATGGAAATATAATAATTATATATATTTTACTCAAGGTGCCGCGCCTTTCTATTGACACCTGATGGATCCGGACATAACCAGCAAGACGAATGGGCGAGGAGGACGATGAGGGTGTGAAGTGGCGTTGCACGGGCTCCTGCGAAACACGATCAGATATGTTATTAATAACGGAATAAATAAGATATCTGATCACAAACGAGAGGGGCATGTGTTCTGGTGAACGATCACCCGAACAACGGATTAATTGCACTTCCACGCTGCGCTCCGTTTCTTTCAGGGCAACGAACCGCAAAAATCCATGGTTGATAAACACTTATCGCATTATCACATCACCGCCGAGCTCGGGCGCGGCGGCATGGGGATCGTCTACCTGGCCACGGACACGAAGCTGGACCGTCAGGTGGCGATCAAGGTGCTGCCTGCCTCGGCGTTGACGAGTGAGTCGGACCGCGCCCGATTCTACCGCGAGGCCAAGGCCGCCGCGTCTCTCACGCACCCTCATATCGCTATTATTCACGGCGTGGATGAGGCGGTGCCGGAAGGAGCGTCGTCAGAGGAACTGCGTCCATTCATCGCAATGGAATACGTGGACGGGGAGACGCTTGAAGCACTGATCGAAAAAGGTCCGTTCAAGGTCACGGATGCCGTGCGCATTGCATCCGAAGTGGCTTCTGCACTCCAAACCGCGCACGAAGCTGAAGTCGTCCATCGTGATATCAAGTCCGCCAATGTCATCCTGAGTAAAAAGGGAGTAGCCAAAGTGCTCGATTTCGGTCTTGCGCAGACGGCGGCATCGACCAAGCTGACCCGGATGGGTGCGACGCTCGGGACCGCTTCCTTTATGAGCCCGGAGCAGGCTCGCGGAGAGCAGGTCGACCACCGGACAGACATTTTTTCGCTCGGCGTGATCCTGTATCACATGGTGGCCGGCCGCCTGCCCTTCGGCGCCGAATACGAGCAGGCGGTCATTTACAGCATTCTGAACGAGGACCCCGAGCCCCTGACAGCGCTCAGGACTGGCGTCCCTATGGAGCTCGAGAGAATCGTCGGCAAAGCCCTGGCGAAGGATCGCGAGCTGCGCTATCAGAATGCGGCCGATCTGATTGTGGATTTAAAAGCCCTCGCCCTGACGGAAACTGCAAGTCAGACGAGTGGGAGGCCGACGCCGCTTACGTCGGCAGAAGCGGCTGCCACTGCCGGTGTTGCCACTGCCGGTGCTGCTGCTGCCGGTGTGCTGCCACTGCCGGTGCTGCTGCTGCCACTACGGTCAATGCGCCGAAAACACAGCGGACATTTTCTGTAAAGACGTTAGTTCTCGCAGCGACCCTGCCGGTACTTATCACGCTGCTGGTTACGTACTTCCTGGTGGCGTCCGCACCGGCGGCCAGCGAAAGCCTGGACGTAACCCTGCTCACACGATCGGCCGACGGGAAACGAATCGCGCCCTTTTCACAGGCTTTTTCGAGGGGTTTGGCCATCTCTAAGGCGGGTGATCAGGTTGCATTTCTGGGGAAAACCGAGACGTCCTGGGAAATTGTTGTCCGCAACCTGGATAACAGCATCGGTGTATCGATTCCGCGAACGAACGTATTCGCCGAATCTCCAGCATATTCGTTCGACGGCAGCCAGCTGGTTTTTGCAAATTCGGGACAGGTCCAGATCGTGAACATCGGCGGCGGTCTTCCGGACCCGATCGCAGATGTGGATCGCCCGTCTCGTGGAATGACGTGGCTACCCGATGGCTCGATTGTATTTGCTCCTAATTCGTCATCCGGATTGTGGATACATCGCCCAAACGGCACGCTTGAACAATTGACGGTTCTGGACGAGTCCATCGGTGAGAATTCGCATCGCTGGCCCCATGCGCTCCCGAACGGGAAAGGGGTTGTCTTTACATCGAAGACCAATGATTTGAAATCGTTCGACGATGCGACCATATCGGTCGTGAATGTCGAAACCGGTATTGTTTCAACACTGTTCCGAGGCGGTATGGGCGCCATGTATGCCAGTGGGTATCTGCTTTACGGGAAGTCTTCCGGTCTTTATGCCGTGGCCATGAATCTCGAATCTCTGGCGGTAGGAAACGAACACAAGCTGATTACGGATGATATATTTGTCGCGATGGCTTCCGGGGTAGCAAATTTCAGCGTATCTGAAAACGGAAATCTAATCGTGTTTCCGAAACCTGCAATCGAATACGATTCCGTGCAGCTTATCGGTGCGGAAGACAAACGAGAATTTCCTTCCCAGGGCGAAATGATCTGGCCGAGTCTTTCTCCCAGTGGCAGACGAGCGGTATTTGCGCAACACAGCGCAAACGACGCGTTATTCATGCTGAGCCTGCAGTCCGGCAATTACGTTCAGATTACAACCCGGTACAACAATCAAAATGCTGTCTGGGGACCTGATGAGCAGCGCATCATGTTTTCGAGTGATCGTCTGGGAACGTTCGATCTGTTTGAGATGGACGTAGATGATCCGGAATCTGTACAATTTGTGCTCGCAGATTCTCTCTCACTGTACCCCACCTTTTGGTCGGTCGATGGAAAGATTGTGCTTTTCAGCCGTCTGTCATCTGCAACCAGGCTTGATGTCTGGATGCTTTCTCTGGGCGCAGACACGGTGGCGACACCGCTTCTGACCAGTGATTTCGACGAAGATCGCGCCGTTTTGTCGAACGACAGGGCATTTATCGCATACGAGTCTGACGAGACAGGGTCCTATGAAGTCTACATTCGCCGTTTTCCGGATATGACGACCAAACGACCCGTGTCGTTTGGCAGCGGATGGCGCCCGAAATTCAGCAGCGACGGCTCAAGGATTTTTTACATTTCCGGGGAAGGTTCAGCGAAGCAGCGGTCAACTTGTCGCATTATGGTTGCTGAGTTCACCGGTGGCAGCAACCCGAGGGTTACCGCGACAAGTACATACATGGATAATCCCAAGTGTGCGGACTTTGAACTGATGCCCGACGACAAGACAATCCTGCTTGTCTCCAACTCGGAAAATACCCCGTACTGGGAAATGCCTGACGTCAGGCTGATTACGAATTGGACAGCGCGGATCGAATAAATATATACTTTACTTCGACCTGAACCAGCATGAATCGAGGGCGATTTGCGAAAAGAGCGGTACCGGCGTCGGCAGGGGTTGCCAAAATGCCCCGCGCAGTGCACATTACTTCGAAGAGGGTTTGTCCGGTCGGTGAAATCTATTTCAGCACCGTCATAGTGATTGTTTTGTGAATCCGGCCATCTGAATGCGCAAGAAATAGACTCCGGATGGAAGATTTGCCGCATCGAATTGAGCCCGATAGCGTCCTGATGCCCGGGCCTGGTCGACAAGCGTCTGAACTTCTCGCCCCATAACATCATAGACCTTGAGTAAGACGTCTGTGGTCAGGAAACCATCCGCGCTTGTCGGACCCGTGTTGTTGCCGCTTTCGCACAAGGGGTGTGTGCTGGTGCTATATCACGTCACGCGCTACTGCCTCTGAGGTAGCGTCGCTGCGTCAGCACCAGCACCTCTACTGTTAGCGTTGCTGCGTCAGCACCAGCACCTCTACTATTAGCGTCGCTGCGGTTTCCGCCTCGGATTGTTCATTACGCGCGGCGTCGACCACTCGAAGCGGCCGTCGCGCTTGTAAACCACCCCATCTTTCATAACGAAATGCACGGCTCGGATCGCGTTGATATCGTCCAGCGGATTCTCGTCTACCGCCACGATGTCGGCGGCGACACCGGCCTTCAACCGGCCGCTGTTTACGCCCAAGAGGTCAGCAGCAAACATGGTGAACATTTTCAGGATGTACGCATTGGGCAGCCCCGCATCGGTGTAGCTGTCCAGAAACTCCAGTGTCAATTCTCCGCGCGTCCATCCTTCGCGGTAATACTCCACGTCCGATCCGAATGCCATCGGAGTGCCAATATCGTATGCACGCCGGATGCGGTCGACGAGGGCCGCGTGCCTCGCTTCTCCGTTGCGTGTCGCTGGAAAATCAGTTCCAACCAGCACGGTGCCGTGCTCTTTCATGAGGCGCAGCGTTTCGTCCGTTGGCCGGGTTCCGTGTTCGATCGACGCCACGCCTCCGAGCGTTGCGCGCCGGATGCCTTCGTCGCTCGAGGCGTGTGCGGCCACGCGTATGCCTACGTCACCCGCTTCGTCGACCGCCGCTGCGATGTCTTCTATGGAATAAATGTACGGCTGATTGTCCGTGACCAACTTGATGACGGTCGCGCCGTAGTGGATATTTTTTCGGACGGCAAGCCGGATTTCATCTTCTGTATCGGCATAGATATACTCGGGGTTTCCGAGTCCGGGTTTTTCGGGCTGCATCTGAAATTGCCCTCCGAACGGAGCGATGATAATGCCCGACGCAATCATGTTCGGACCCGGGATCCAGCCCCCTTCGATTCCGCGTCGGAGCGCGACGTCGGCATATAGAGCGTTATTTCCCACATCTCGGACCCACGTAAAACCAGACTCCAGAAGCGTGCGCGCCTGGGCGACACCCTGAATTGCGCGAAACGCCGTGGGCTCGAGCAGCGTCGTGTAGTAATACGTACCGTGATCGTCTATGTCCGCCCCTGGCATCTCTGTCATCGCCAGGTGCGTGTGCGCATCTATCAGTCCCGGAAGGACATAGGAGTCTGACAGGTCAATGACCGTGGCGCCAGCCGGGATCTGGAGATCCGTGCCAACGGCCGTGATCAGGCCGTTTTCAATCAATATGATTTGATCGGCGAGGGCTTCTCCCGCTTCGACGTCGACCATATGACCGGCCCGGATAGCAGTGACTTGTGCCGAGCTCTCTTTCGCGGCTTGAGCGTTGCTCAGGGCCGGTGCCAAGCCGACGATGAACAGGCACAGAAGCAGGAGGGCCTGGGCCAGATGAAGTCGGAGGCGGATCTGGCCTTGGACTCGGTGGAGGATCAGGTGGCGGATTCGACCATTGATCTTGCATTGATTTCGTTTCATGATGATGTCGGGACTGATGGGAAAAGGTGGGATAACGTCGAATTAAGGGGAAAGTACTCGCTGAAAGTTTGGAATGGGCTGATTGATTCTCCCGCTTACGCCTCCGTAAGAGTCTTTTCCAGGTATAATATTCTCTTGCACGGGAATGCTTCCTGTACCGTATTGCCGCTGAGATGGATTGACGCCTTCGGAAATCTATTACCCGGACGGGAATTTGGCTCGTTGTTCGGCATAAATCGTTGTACTTCTGCCGTCCACCCCGTTTCTTAGGGCTGAATCAGAACATGATTCGCACCGAACGACCATGATCGGTAAACACCTGTCCCACTATCTGATTGAATCCGAGCTCGGGCGTGGCGGTATGGGCATCGTGTACCTGGCGTGCGACACGAAGCTGGACCGTCAGGTGGCGATCAAGGTCCTCTCGAGCGCCGCGCTGGCCTCAGACGACGACAGCGCCCGATTCTACCGCGAGGCCAAGGCCGCCGCGTCTCTCACGCACCCTCATATCGCTATTATTCACGGCGTGGA
>JACZYD010000006.1 GCA_022571255.1 Bacteroidota bacterium | reverse complement strand
CGACGAACACTGCTGGTCCGACGAAGGAATATTCAACATCGAAGGCGGATGTTATGCCAAGGTAATCGGCCTCTCGCAGGAAAAAGAACCGGAAATTTACAGCGCCATCAGGTATGGTTCAGTACTTGAGAATGTGGTTTTCGACCCGGACACGCACAAGGTCGATTATGATGACGTGTCCATCACTCAGAATACGCGCGCCTCGTACCCGATTGAGTTTATAGACAATGCGAAAATTCCTGCTGTTGGTGGCCATCCTCGTAATATCATCTTCCTGACATATGATGCATTCGGTGTACTGCCTCCGGTAAGCAAGTTGAGTCCGGCCCAGGCGATGTATCATTTCATGAGCGGTTATACAGCCAAAGTTGCAGGTACGGAAATGGGCGTGACCGAACCGGAAGCCACATTTTCGGCCTGTTTCGGAGCAGCTTTCATGGTATGGCATCCGTCAAAATATGCGGAAATGCTGGCAGAAAAAATGCGCATCCATGGCGTGGATGCCTGGCTGATAAATACGGGACTTACCGGCGGTGTTCATGGCATCGGCACGCGAATGAGACTCGACTACACGCGGGCAATCATCGATGCCATTCACAGCGGAGCGCTGGATCGGATAGAAACGGTCACGGATTCTGTATTTGGCCTTGAAATTCCTGTTTCGTGTCCGAACGTGCCGTCTGAAATCCTGATTCCGAGAGATACGTGGACTGACGAAGCGGACTACGATATGGCGGCCAGTAAACTGGCAGGTCTCTTTCGAGATAATTTCGTCCAGTTCGAAAAAGGAAGCACAGAAGAGGTACTTCAGGTAGCAGCAGCCCTGTAAGCCGTACACCGCTTTTCGGCGTCGGCGTTTTCTCCGCATCACACGGTCGCTGCAAGCGATTGTGCCAGTCGCAGAGCGCCCTCTGCGGGGGAATTGCGGGCAAGAGCGGGCTCCCATTCGGGCAGTTGCCTCTGCATTTCCGTCTTGAACATCTCCGCAAAGTGATCGTCTTCTCTCAGGCCACCCATATGCACATAGTGTTTGTCGACAAGAGTCAAATTCTGCGTCAGGCGTACGATCTGATCTACGAATGAGCGAATCTCGCTGACCAGAATCGCCTGTGCGGCGTTGTCACCGCGCTTTGCGGCTGATAACACGACTCGTGCGAGGCTCGCAGTTGACGCCGGGGAATCATAAACAGATTGTATGACGGTTTCGCGAGAAGACAGACCAAAATCGGTGACCAACGTGTTCAGCATAATGTCGTCGGCGTTCAATTGGAGTTTTTCAGTCCCGGTACTGTCAAGACGGTTACCCAGGATGCGCAGACACCGAAGTCCGATTTGATAACCGCTTGCAGGATCTCCGATCAGCCTCCCCCACCCGCCCGCGCTGACGATTCGCCCTCTGCGATCTCGGGCGCACACGCTTGAACCGGTACCTGTGATAAAAATCATCCCGGATTCACCACGAAAGGCTCCTTCCAATGCTACAAATGTGTCAGTATGTATAATCAGTAAATCCCCGGGGCTTTTATTCTGAAATCGGATGGAGACCATCCGGCGATCGTTTTCGCTTCCGGCTCCAGCAATTCCCGCACAAACAACAACGGCGGCAGAATGTCCGGCCGGCAAACGTGAGATTTTCATATATGATTTGCGCGCCGCCACTGTGATGTCAATGATCAGGTCAGACACGGCATCGACGCCCGCTATTTTGAGATTCAAGCCGATCTCATCTATTTTTTTGAGATCCACAACGCTCTCACTGGAGCTTATCCCGCATAATCCGGTCGTCCTGGTGCCGCCGATGTCCAAGCCAATCGTGATTATTGGACCCATCTCAATCATGTTTTTTAATCATTTACCGGTCTCAGGAGAGAGATATAGCTCTCTCTGTCCGGCGAATGTAAATACATGGATCTCACGGATTGATTCTCTGCCATGAAGCGTCCGAGAAAGCTCGTGTAAGAAACAGCCTCACGTGTGTATTCGAAAGATCCATTCAAGTCGGTTTGAAACGCAATATTCCATGCTGTACTTGCCTTACGCCATGAAAACCGGCTGGACGGGCCCCAACCGAGCGTAGAGGGATGGCCGGCTCCGGTAACTGCGACGGAAGCAAACTCTTCCAAAAACTGACGAACGTGCCGAGATGGCCGATCGCCCTGGATGCCATCACCGGGGAAATAAACGCGTCGATTCTGGACCGTTTCCCACCTCCAGTTACGCATGTCCGATCCGTATCGGAGCGAGAGCGTGTCGAGCACGGATCGAAGCCTTGCGTACACCTCGCGTGCAGAAAGCGTATCGACGGGATGATGATCGAAAAAAGACAGCAGAGCTTCAGAAATGGAAGCGGCAATGGAGGAAGGGTCAAACGAATAGTCCCAGGCGTAGAGGTACGCGAGAGCCTCCTGCGTGGCGGAATCGATTTGAAACGAATCGACTTGAAGTGAATCGACTGGAAACGAATCGGTTTGAAGTGAATCGACTGGAGATCTGCTTGAAATACGATTGAGAATCGGCCTGATTGACTCCGCCGCTACTGCAGAATACCGGTCCTTCAGAAATTCAATCGGAGTGTTCCTGGAAGTCACAGGATTTGTACTGGAAGACACCCGGGCGATGAGATCGTCACCGTGAATGGAATTGGTGATGAGCTGGAGGTTATCGGTTTCGATCCTGGTTTCCGGGTGCCCGGTGATTGTAGCGTGCAGTGAATCGGATTTGACTACGAGTCCGTCTCCGGACAAGACAGCGTAAAAGGGAATTTCCCCATTTATAACATTGATCCATTGTGCCACATCACTTGTCTGGGAAAAACCGATCCAGGAGACGATCAGTACATTTCGATTGGCCTGTGCAGCGGTCGCCGAAGAAAAAGTGGTATCCGAGGCCAGTTCGACAACGAGTTCACCCGCGCTCGTGCGAACCGACTCCAGAATTTCTTCCTGACGTCGATCGTCTTGAATTCGTTCGTACGAGATGTTGATCTCGGACGGATAAGGGGCGATGTGAAAAGAGATTTCTGTCTGGATCAACGCAGCCCAGGATCCGGAACCATTTCGACCGGCAGGAAAAAACAGAGTGCCTGGAACGGACAGACCCTCAAGGTAAAGTTCTTCACCTACTGAAATCGCAATCGATTGGAAAATCGGAAGTCCGCTGTCTCCGGTTACATATCTGCCAAGGAGCGAAAACTGATCCCCGTCCAGTACGCCGGCGGCCAGGTTATTCCGGAATCCAAAGAGATGGAGGCGACGCCGAAGCGCTCTGTCGGCGGCACCAAAATCGCTGCTCGTCCACAAACCCTCTGCTTTCGCCCTTTCACCAGACCTTGGTTTTTTTCCCGGCAATACATCTTCGGGCTGCGAGTCCGAAGCGAGCCACATCCAGAGCCGCTCGACAGCCAGCGCATGCCATGGCTCCCATTTTTCGGGTGATATCTCCATGAGGACGAGAGCAGCAGCAGCCTGGATTTCTTCCAGATCCAGGCCGGCATTCATTCCTTCCGAATATCGTACGAGTAATTCGCGTTCAGAACGGGGAAGTCTGTCATAGATCATTCTTGCGTCGGCGCCAAGGCGCAACCTTCGCGAAAGTCGATCTTCAGGAAGAGCGGACGATCCGAACCACTCCGCGAGACGGCCCAGCGCAGCCTGTCTCATCAGGATTACCTCCCACGTATGATTCACCGCATGTGCGAACCCCATTGCCGTGGGGATATCGGAGGCGACAGAAGTCGATATGTGGACTGGTCCAGATTTAAAAAACTCGACGGAAACTTCTTCTTCAAGGCCTGCAACATCCAACACGGCCGGCGCCTGTATTTTGATACCGTAAGTCAGATACCATATGAGAAGCGCTATGACCAGCGATATGGCAAGGACTACTGATGCGGCAGCAATAACTCGGGGCAATTCGTCTCTCGTGTATGGAAGCCGGAGCCGGCCTGATTCAGTTGCGTCGTGAGATCCACTCTGTAAACGCAGTCAGATCCATTGCGTTCAAGCAGCCTTCGGCGGTGAGTCGTCCTTTGCGGGCAACCGCTATGCCCCAGCGGTGATATGCCAGTTGTTCTGTCGCATGAGCATCCGGATTGATGGAGATCAGCACACCGCGTTTTCTCGCAGCTTCAATCCAACGCCAGTCGAGATCCAGCCGGTACGGGTTCGCATTCAGTTCAATGGCTACGCCATAACGGGCACACGCATCAATAACTGCTCCATGATTCAGCGGATATCCTTCCCGTCGCAACAGGAGGCGTCCTGTCGGATGGCCAAGAATCGATGTATACGGATTCGAAACGGCCCGGATTACACGTTCAGTAGCCTTTTCTTCCGTCATATTAAAACCGGTGTGTACGCTGGCGACAATAAAATCAAACGATTCAAGGATATGATCGGGGTAATCCAGCGAGCCATCTTCCAGAATATCGCTTTCGATTCCGGAAAATATTTTAAATTCGACTCCGTCATCAGACTCAAATTCTTTGTTCAGGTCTCTGATCTCTTCCTGCTGCCGTGCGACCTCTTCCAGAGAAAGTCCGTAAGCGATTTTCAGTGATTGACTGTGGTCACATATCCCAAAATAAGAAAGGCCCATTTCATGGGCTGTACGGGCCATTTCACGTAGCGAATGGGCGCCGTCGCTGTATGTCGAGTGGTTGTGAAGTGTGCCCTTGAGATCTTTCCCGGTAATAAGACCGGGGAGAGGGCCAATGCCTGCTTCTGTTATAATCGCCGGTGAGTCACGTATTTCAGGCTCTATGAATGCGCTGCCGGCCCGATCGAAAATTTCTGATTCTTCAGAAACATCCGGAACGGGGCCGTTGACTTTTTGCCATTCAGAAATGAATTCCCGGGATGCAGATTGCAAGAACCAGACCGAACCAAATTGAGCATCACTACAGACGCTAAGTTCCAGTGGGAGCCCGTCCGAGATCGATCCACGCAAACATAAAACGTCTCCGGCGCGGGGCTCAGTCTGCTCTTTGATCTCCAGTTTTCCGGTAATGTCTTCCAGGTTCGCCGGTACCTGAGCGTTGTTCGTACCGATCAGGATTTCGACCTGGCCGACGGTCTCAAATTGCCGTCTCAGTTCGCCGGCCGGCTCCACGCGGCAAACTTCAGGCAGACCGCGGATTTTGTCTATCAGCGTCTCCGTTCGTACCCATACATCTGCAAAATGGCGCCGGGACCGGTACGACCTCAGCGCCGCGATATTGACAAGGATTGAGCGCTGTGATTTTTCTCCGAACCCCGTAAGCTCAGCGATGCGACCCGATCCGGCAGCGAACTCCAGTTCGTCAAGGGTCTGGATGCTGAGTTTCTTCCAGAGTTCGCGTACCTTTTTAGCGCCCAGTCCTTTAATCGACAGCATATCAAGCAGCCCGGGTGGCAGAGCGCCCAGGAGATCGTCGCGAAGCGCGAACGAACCTCGCTGAAGAAGCTCACTGATCTGTTCCTGCAATCCAGTACCAATCCCTTTGATATCGGTAAGGGTACCCTCGTCGATCAGGGATTCGACCGGTTTTTCCAATCGCTCGATCGTTCGGGCCGCATTGGCCAGTGCGCGACTCCGGAACGGATTTCCGCCAGCTAATTCAATCAGAGAGGCTGTTTCTTTCAGCGCTCTTGCAACAAATTTGTTCGTCATGCCATCTAATATGATCGAGGGGCATGCAGAATTGCAACACTGCTGTGGGATCAATACATCGTTTTTGTGGGTATTGATGATCAGCACCAGGACTATCACCAGAGAAATATGCGTTCCAACAGAATTATCATAGGCGCAGGAGCCGCCGTCATTTTTGCTCTGTTTGCCGGTGTTCAAATCGGTACCACCCTTTCTTCAGAGGATGTGGCTCGTTCTCTCAAGAAGCTTGAAGACGCTTTTATCGTGCTCGAAAAGCGATACGTGGAAGATGTTGACTCGGATAAACTGGCCATCAGCGCCATTCAGGGAATGCTCGATGACCTGGATCCTCACTCTATTTATATCGACGAATCCCAGATCGCGGCCGTCAATGAGAATTTCAATGCCTCCTTTGAAGGAATAGGGATTGCCTACGAACTGATTCCCGATGACGACGGAGTAAATGTTCTTTCCGTATTGAATGTACTTCCCGGTGGTCCGAGTGAAGAGGTGGGTCTGCAATCGGGAGACAAGATCATCGCCGTTGACGGGAAAAGCGCCCTCGGATTCACTGATGCCCAGGTGAAAGAGAATCTGAAGGGTCCGCGGGGCACAAAAGTGGTTGTCACCGTGCGCCGCCCCGGTGTGTCCTCTGAGCTCAGGTTTGAAATCACACGGGATGCCGTGGCCATCGTGACACTCGATACGGCGTACATGGTAGACTCGCAAACGGGTTTGATTCGTCTGAACAGATTTGCAAGAACCACCTATGACGAATTCAAGAAAGCGTTGCGTGAGTTGAAGCAAAACGGTATGAAAAGGCTGATACTCGATCTGCGCCAGAATTCCGGTGGATATATGGAAATGGCGATAGACATCAGCGATGAATTTTTAACCGAGGGTCAGGTCATAGTCTCTCAGCGTGGTCGCTCTGCTGAAGATCACCAGACATTTCGTGCTCGCTCAGGAGGGCTCTGGGAAAAAGAACCGTTGATCGTTCTGGTGGATGGAAGCTCAGCGTCGGCAAGCGAGATCGTTGCCGGGGCCCTGCAGGATCATGATCGCGCGTTGATTGTCGGCAGGCGGACATTCGGAAAAGGTCTCGTTCAGAAACAGTATCGGATTGCAGGTGGCAGCGTGTTGCGTGTCACGGTGGCCCGGTATTATACACCGTCCGGCAGGCTGATCCAGACCCCGTATAAAAACGGTGACCGGGATGATTACTATTTGAGTAAGGCAGATTTACGGCATTCGGATGGGGCTAAAAGTTCAGCATCACTCTTGAGCGAAGTTGCTGATTCGCTTAAATACAGAACGGATTCCGGAAGACTCGTGATTGCAGGTGGTGGCATTATTCCTGATTTCATCGTTGCGATTGACAGTCTTTCCGAACTCTCCCGGGCGATTATCGGGCGTAGTCTCGAGAATGAGTTCATACGGGAAATGATCGATCACCATGCGGCTCAATTACAGGATACCTGGGGCGATAACAGAGCGGGTTTTCTGAATAATTTTGAAATTGATGCAAATCTCAGTAATGAATTTCTCGATTTTCTTGCGTCCAGAGATATACTGATTGGCGACCGGATATTGGAAGGTCCAGAGTCGGATGAAAGCACGTTACAGCAATTTACAGAGGAAGAATGGTCGGAGAGTCGAGTTTTTTTACACACGCTTCTTAAAGGTCGACTGGCAACAAGGCTCTACGATCGGAGTGCATTTTACCCAGTTTACGGAAAAATTGATCACCTGTTGAACGAGTCGTTGACCTTGTGGTCGTATGCGCAAGATCTTGCGGCACACTACACTGAGGCGGGTTATCAGTATCGTTGACAGGGCTTGAGTGCAGAGCAACTTCTTGGGTCGACAGGTGTCTTTTTGTCGTAATTTATCGTTGTTGCTAACATGTCGCTCTGAATTGACAAATCGTTGCGGAATGGATATTATTCGCTTCTGAATCGGACGGCCGTTCGGGAATGTTTCTCAAACGGTCGTTTTCCTGCTTGATGACTTTGTTCTGATGCAGGAAATTCCGATAGAGAGGTACCCACCGCGGCCTCATACGCTTCGAATTTTTAAACCTGTTAATTGGAGGGATGTGATCCATGACGCTTTACAGCTTGCTTCTTACACTGCCACAGGAGGCTGCCACCGACGTAAGTATGGTTAATGCCCTGGTTCAGCGATTCAACGAAGGAGGCGACTATATGTGGCCCGTTCTCATTTCGCTGATCATCGGTTTGGCTATCGCGTTCGAGCGCATCATCACGCTGAATCGTGCCGACATTAACACACGCAAATTTATAGTTTCGGTCAAAGGCGCGCTGGAGGAAGGCGGCATTTCGTCTGCAGAGGAGGTTTGTGCAAATACACGAGGCCCGGTTGCTTCGGTTTTCCAGGCCGGCCTTCTGCGCCACGACGAAGGTATTGAGGCCGTCGAGAAAGCGATCGTTTCGTACGGCTCCATTGAAATGAGCTTCCTGGAACGAGGTTTGGTCTGGCTTTCCCTGTTCATTTCCATGGCGCCGATGTTCGGATTCCTCGGAACGGTTGTCGGTATGGTGGAGGCATTCGATGCAATCGAGGCCGCCGGTGACATATCCCCGAGCCTGGTAGCCGGAGGTATCAAGGTGGCCCTGCTGACGACAGTGTTCGGGCTGATCACGGCTCTTATTCTGCAGTTCTTTTACAACTACGTGGTTTCCAAGATTGATCGCATCGTGATCGATATGGAAGAAGCCTCGATTGAACTGATAGATTCGCTGATTCTTCTGCGGGCAGGAAGCCCGGTGGGAGAGAAAAAAGACTAAATCTGAATAACTGCGGTCCAGGTGTCCGATCGATGCCCGAATCGCCAGAAAAATTGATAGAACCATGCAGGGATTAGTTCCACTTTTGATCTACGCCTCATTGATTGTCACGGGTCTCGGTCTGGCTTTGATGTTGATATTCGGTCTCAGAAACGTAATCCAGGGCAAAGTCGATGTTGTTACCGCTGTGATTCTTTCTTTGCCTGCGGTTGCTGTAGGCGTTCTCAGTATGATCATGGATACGTGGGCTGATGCGTTCATATACGGCGTGATCGGGTTACTGATCGTGACGGCTTTATCGCTTCTGATATCCAGTTTTCGAACCCTGCTCGGGTTCTGATTCGAGTCCTTCCCGGCCATAAATATTGAAAAACGATGCCTAAAATTAGGAAGAGAGAGCGCGAAGAAGGGGCTATCCCCACGGCGTCTATGGCGGATATCGCGTTTTTACTGTTGATATTTTTTCTCGTCACCACCACGATCGACGTGGATACCGGCATCGGTATGGTGTTACCCCCGAAGCTGGATGAAGATGTTACGCCGCCTCCGATCAAAGAGCGTAATGTGCTGAAAATCCTTGTAAACGAAGAAGGATTTGTGCTTCTTGAGGATAAACCTTCAGCAGTCAATCTTATCAGGGGCGAAGTCATCAAACATGTCTTGAATGAAGGGGCAGATCCGCTCTATTCCGAGTCCATTTCCAGAGCCCTGGTGTCTATCAAGACAGCCCGGAAAACTCCGTATGATGCGTACGTGCAGGTCTTGGACGAAGTCTGGATGGCATATTTCGACATGTGGGATGTTGAGGCGAGAAAAGCAGGTTTTGGTTCTTATAAGGATTATAGCATCTGGGTAAAGTCGGAACCCGACCGTGTAAACGAGATCAGAAAAAAGATCAAGGCGGCTATTTCCATCGCAGAACCGGATGCCCGATAATGGGGGTTACTGACCTTTCACCGCCGTTTTGCTTCAAACCTTTGATTCAAGCGAGAACGTAATTCTACAAGGATATGGCAAGTTCACACTTTAAAAAGAAGAGTAACACGAAGGAAGAAATCCCGACCGCTTCGCTGCCGGATATCATCTTCATGTTGTTGATTTTCTTTATGGTCACCACCGTTCTGAGAGAGACGACGGTGCAGGTCCGAACCTTGCTGCCCAAGGCCGAGGCGCTGACAAAGATCGACCAGAAACGCCTGGTCACGTACATCTACATCGGCCCCCGCAAACTGGAGGACAATCGAATCGGAGAAACGGGTGTGCAGATTGATGACGCCCTTGTGGAAGACCTCGGAAATATCAGAACAATCATGTATCGGAAGCTTATTGAACAGCCGAAACTGATCGTTTCGATAAAAAGTGATCGACAGTCAGAAATGGGAGTTTTGATGGATGTTCAGCAGGAACTCCGGGAAGCGGGCACGTTGCGGGTTAATTATTCCACTAAAAGGGACGTTGGATAGTCGTGCTCCGGACCCATTACAGTCCCCGACTGTAATGTCCACATAATGAAGCGTCACTGAATTCTGAAGAGTCCTGCAACCGCAGGACTCTTTTTTTGTGTCAGGACCCTACCTTTGGCAGCTGCTCCGGACCGGACCGGCCAGGGGGCTGCCCGGAACGGCCAGGGGGCTGCAGGGGGCTGCAGGGGGCTGCAGGGGGCTGCCAGGATCGGCCAGGGGGCTGCCAGGATCGGCCGGCCAGGTGCTGCCCGGATCGGCCCGGTACTCTCGGCTCCGGTGCAGTATTGCAGACTTGTCAACAGAGAATAAAGACCTGGAATGGGATATCGGATCGCTTTGTTACCGGGAGATGGAATCGGGCCGGAAGTCACCGAAGCGACGTTGACAGTGCTTCAGGCTACCGGTATCGAGTTTGAATGGGTTCGCCACACAGAAATCGGATCCATAGCCGTGGAGAAACATGGCGTTGCGTTGCCTGCCACTGTTCTGGATTCCATTCGCGAAACGAAAATCGCTCTCAAGGCTCCTATAACCACACCGATCGGGAAAGGATTTCGGAGTGTAAACGTTCAGCTGAGGCAGAAACTCGAGTTATTTGCCAACGTTCGGCCCTGCCAGAGCCTTCCGGGCCTGGAAACACCCTTCAAGGACGTTGATATCGTCATTTTCAGGGAGAATACGGAAGGTCTGTATTCGGGAATGGAGACGTACGACGAGAAAAATGACATTGCTGATTCGATTGCACGTGTGTCACGTGTCGGTTCGGAGAGAATCATAAAATACGCTTTCGAATACGCCCGCCGTCATGATCGTCCACACGTAACGGTTGTGCATAAAGCCAATATCCTGAAACTTACATCCGGAATGTTTCTGGAAGTCGCCCAAAACATGGCTCACTCGTATCCGGAAATCAAATTTGATGATCGTATTATCGACAACATGTGCATGCAATTGGTGACGCGCCCTCAGGATTACCGTAACATCGTGACTACCAATCTTTTTGGAGACATTCTGAGCGATCTTTGCGCCGGACTGGTCGGGGGACTGGGTGTTGTAGCCGGAGCGAATGTCGGAGAGCATTACGCCGTGTTCGAAGCAGTACATGGTAGCGCTCCGGACATTGCCGGGAAAAACATTGCAAACCCCACAGCGCTGATCCGTTCGGCCGAATTGATGCTCCGACATCTCGGTGAAACCGATGCGGCAGACGCCATACGGAATGCGCTGCTGGATATTTACGCCGATGGTACGTTTTTGACGGCTGATCTCGGCGGGACCGCGGGTACGAAAGAGTTCGCGAAACACATGGCTGATCGCGTCGCGGCGATGGTCGCGTGACTGTTCGGCATTACCTCCCGACGTTTTCAGCAAGCTATATCAAGAAGGGCTTGTCAGGGTAGGTTTTTAACGGAAGAAGAAATGATTCAACGGATTCAGACTGTCCTTTTAGTCGTCGGTTCATGTTTTTTGGCTGTAAACTTTCTGCTCATCGACGTCTGGATCGGACCCGCTTCCGTTCAGTCAGGATGGTTTACGCCCGTAACTCTCGGTCTTTACAGCCTGGCCCTCATCGGAGGTGTATTGTCGATTTTCCTGTACAGGACCCTGGATCGGCAAAAACAATGCATATTCGCGGCAGCAATGACGGCGACCGTCGGTCTCCTGGTTCTGGGCCTGGGAATGATTCTTGCGGACGTGATGCCCGTCGTTTCGGGAGGGCCGGCATCATTACAGTCATGGTTGGCTGTTGTTTTTCCGCTTGCGAGCCTGAGCTGTTTTGCGCTTGCACGAAGAAGTGTCAATCGTGATGTGAAGTTGCTCAGATCCGTGGATCGGCTGCGGTAACTTCATTCGTTAACCGGCTTTGAATCGGACGTGGTCCCTCTGGAAAAATCGGATTCCAGGAGCGCCGAGAATGTGCGTTTTCTGCGCACGTAATAATCCAGTACGATACTGCGCCTGTAAAACGGAATTACGCTGGATTCTCCAGGCGCAGGACGCTCATCAGCCACCTCCGATTTCAACCGCTGCACATCCATATATGCCCTCAGGACAGCCAGTGCTTCACTGCCCTGCAGGAGGAATAGAAAGCGCAGGATTCCGAGGCCGTCGAGTAGAACCCGCACCGGAAAGATCCTCCACCAGATTGCCTTCGGGAGGTTTTTGTACATGGCCAGCAGATTGTTGCGATAGTTCAAATACGTTTTATCCGGCGAGCCCCGGGGCAAAGAAGCGCTCCCGATATGATAAACCACACTCTCGCAGACGGATTCGATTCGGTACCCGCGGCGCTGCAGTCGCCAGCAGAGGTCGATTTCTTCCATGTGCATCTTGAAGCGCTCATCGAGGCCGCCGACGCTCTGGTAGATGTCTCGTCTCAGCAGGATAGCGGCACCGGTTGCCCAGAAAATTTGCTCGTCCGTGTCGTACTGGCCTTCATCCCGTTCCAACTCGAAAAAAATCCGACCCCGCACAAACGGATAGCCGAAGCGATCGAGATGCCCACCGGCACCTCCTGCATATTCGAATCGGCTCCGATCCTGATGTTGGAGCAATTTTGGCTGAACAGCGCCGATCGCCCTGTCACTCTCCATCCTGCTGACAAGCGGCGCCAACCAGTTCGGGTCTACTTCGACATCGTTGTTCAATAACGCGATGTATTTTCCCTTGGCCCCGGCAACGGCTTCATTATTTCCACGGCAGAAGAAGAAGTTTTCTGGATGTCGGACAATGACGATTTCCGGGAACATGTTTTCAACCCATTCGACGGTTGCGTCCGTAGAGGCATTGTCTGCAAAAATGATCTCCAGATTCGAATATGTAGAAGCGTGTACACTTGGAAGACATCTGCGAACAATGTCTAAAGCGTTGTAGGACAATATTATTACGGACACAAGCGGAGCGCGGGAGTCGGCGGGCGTGCGGACATCGCGGGACGTGCCGGAATCGGCACCGCGGGGCGTGATCTCGTCATGATCCGATTGTGCGGTAGAAGGACTCATAGTGTGAAGAGCAATCGGGGTGAATTACTTAAGGCGAAACGAACGTCGGTGGTGACGGGTAGGTCCCTGCTCGGCCAGCGCCTGATAATGATTGCGCGTTGGATATCCCTTGTTTGATGCCCATTTGTAAGCGGGGGATTCACGGTCCAGCCGGAGCATGAGTCGATCCCGATGTGTCTTTGCAATGATGGACGCGGCTGCAATGCTATGGCTTCGAGCGTCGCCTTTCACGATTGTTTCATGCGGCCACGGGCACCGCGGAAAACATCGATTCCCGTCAATCAGAATAAAATCAGGATCCAGAGACAACGCCTCCACTGCGCGACGCATCGCTTCCATGGAGGCCCACAGAACATTCAGTTCGTCCACCTCTTTCGGGGGACTGATTCCGATTCCGATGGCAATAGCGTGGGTTCTGATCGATTGTTCTGCACGCTCGCGCGCGATGGTGCTGAGTTGTTTACTGTCTCGAACTTCGTCGAGGTGACAGTTATGAGGAAAAACCACCGCAGCAGCGACCACCGGGCCAGCCAGGCAGCCACGGCCCGCCTCGTCTATTCCGGCGATCATTTTATAACCCATGCCCCAGAATTTTCTTTCAAAATCAAGACCAACCACGTCAGTCCGCTTCGGTGGTGCGATGCCGGAATCCTCAGGTACGCTCAACGGAGTCAGTGCTGCGTCACGATTCATTGAACTGGTCCGGAAGATCATTTTCATATAACACGACATCACCGTCAGTGAGAGTTGTTCGAACGAGGTCCTGCGCTTCAAACAGGGATCCCACAATTCGGATCTGATCCGGAGGGTAACTGGCCTCGCGTAACCCCAAGGCAATGGACTTTGTTTGTTCCTCACCGACAAGAATCGCAAGATCGGTGTGGCGGGCAATGTGTTTTCCCAGGATCCGGTTCTCTTCGAACTGGCGTTCGCCCAGCTCGATCATTCCCGGTGTTACAATCACACGACGCCCACCTGTGAACTGCCCCAGAATTTCAATCGCATTCCTGGCTCCGACCGGGTTGCTGTTGAATGCATCGTCGATGACTGTGATCGGTCCGTCTCTCTTGACCTCGAGTCGATGCGGAACGGGTCGGAGGCCCGCAACGGCGTGTCGAATCTGACGCAAACGCAAACCATAGATTTTACCGACAGCAATAGCCATGAGGATATTCGAGATATTGTGCCGCCCGACAAGGCGCGTCCGGAAGGCGACAGGCGGCGTAGTACCATCGTGTACCAGAAAGCGCGATCCCTCGGGTCCGTACTTTATCTGATCCGCAAAAATATCAGCCTTGACGGATCGATCGGTGGCGACGGTCAGGATGGAACCTGAAAAGATATTTTTCATGTTGCGAACCCGGTCGTCATCGCCGTTCAGAACGGCGTATCCTCCGCTCCGTACGAACGAAAGCAGGGATGCTTTCTCTTTTTCAATCGCCTCGATTGTGCCCATCGATTCCAGATGAGCAACGCCCACGGACGTAATGAGAGCCACGTCGGGTCGAGCGATTTCGCACAGTTCAGCAATGTCACCCGCATGGCGCATACCCATTTCAAGGATGAGCATCTTGTGCTGGTCGCGTAATTCATCGTTGATCACGCGGCAGATACCCATCGGGGTATTGTACGAATCAGGGGTGGCCAACACATCGAAACGATGCGACAGAACCGCTTCAACGGCAAATTTGACGCTGGTTTTGCCGTATGATCCGGTCACAGCGATGACCTTCAAGTCGTGCACGGACGCCAGGTGGACACGGGCCTTTTCTTTGAATCCAGCCCGGATGCGTCGTTCCAGCGGCTCGAGAATGATTCCGGAAAACGCGACGATAAAAGGCGCAAAAAAGTCGGCGAGAAAAAGTCCGCCGAGCAATAAAAGCGTCGCCGGCCAGGCGTCTGACGGCTGTCCGAGCGTAACGGGCAGTGCTGTCAGGACAATTGTGCTCACGAGGGCGACTGTTGAGATCCGCTTCATTCGGTGCGTGAACACAAGCGGTTTCTTGGTTCGATGGCGTCGGTATCTGCGAGAAGAAGAAAAAGCAAGTGCCCACAATAACAAGAGCGCCAGAAGTGCTGCGCGCGAGGACGAAGTAGACGCGGAAGAATCCGGTCCTCCAATCAGAGTGAAAAGCAAACCGGCTGCCAGCAATACAACCCCGGCGAGATGGGAATTGCGAATTACCGCATCCCTCGTGTGTTTTTTCAGCCACGCTGTGTATGGGCCCGGCTTGTAACCCTCCAGTTGAAACAGATGTCCAAAAAATCGCAGTCGTCTGATGATTCGTGATATACTGAACAGCACTGTTATGATAATCGCGATTTTCACGAGCCTGAAAGAAATAACATGGTTCCGGATTCGACAATATCCGGCCGGTCCAGAAAAGCATAGTGCCCCGCGTCTTCAACCGTAACCAACCCCGCATCGTCGATTCCGGCTTCCAGTATTTTCATCTGGTCATCGGTGATTGCATCGTCTTTTTCTCCTCGAAACATCAAAACGGGAATCCGGATTTTCGAAAGTCTGTCTTCTACATACGAATTCACGGTTTTCACAAACGTCGTTCGCATCACGCCGTGTAGAGAGCGATAATCGGATGATCCCAGCAGGGACCAGATAAGGGTGTGCCGAAGCCAGTCCAAGCCGTATTCTTTTGCTCTGCCGGGAAGAATCTGAAACGGAGCTTTGAGGAGGGTCGCCAGTGTACGGCGAACGACGACCTTGAACGATGGTTTGCGACGAATTCCAGAAGGACTGACGAGAATGAGGGATCGGAGAGCAGCTGGAGCATCCATTTCTGATGCCAGGAATAATGCGATACGTCCGCCGTTCGAATGGCCGAAAATAGAGAATTTATTCGCGACCGTACGCCGGACGAACTCTCTGACGGCTTCCGCGTGTTCTTCGAGGCCCCAGGCGACCGCCGGCGGCGGAGTATTCCCGTGACCTGGTAATTCCAGATTGTAAACCCTGAACGATTTTGACAGAAAACGAACAACAGATTCCATTACCGACGCATTGCTGCCCCATCCGTGAAGCACCAGCACCGATTCTGCATTATCAGGGCCTGCAACGGTGTATTGAAGCACGGTGGCATGTCCCGCGACGTTCATCGTAATGGAGCGAATACCCTGAGTCGAGGTCATTCGTTGCTGCAAGTCGAGAAACCAACTATATTGTGAGTGGTAGCAGGCGGGTTGCAACTGATTCGCAGCGATTTCCTAATATCGATTCGTCCGGAGTGACCCGGTTCCCGCCCTCCGATATAAAGATACTCAAGACTCCGATATATGTATACAGGCGGAGTTCTCCTGTATTCTGATCCCGTTTCAGCTTTTTCACATGCGGCGCTGTGTCAACCATGGTGTTTCCACTCACAACTTGTTATGGCAGAAAAAACTTTTGAAGGAATTCTCGAGTTGATCGGGGAAAAGAAATTCGGATTTATTCGCAGATTTCAACCTGATCTACCGAAGGAAAAAAAAGACCCGTTTGTCTCACCAGGCATTCTGAAAAAATATCGACTCCGCGACGGTGTCTTCATGGAGGGCACGTTACGACCAGGTCGGAAGGGAGATATGCAGGTGCATCACATTGACAAAGTCATGGGTATCCCGATCGAGGAATGGAGTAAAACGCATGATTTTGAATCAGGTCGGGTGATTTATCCAGAAGAGCGTATCAATGTAATTCTGGAACCCGACAATGTGACACTTCGATGTGTGGATCTGGCGACGCCGATTGGAAAGGGGCAGAGGGTATTGATCGTTGCACCACCCCGGACGGGCAAGACCTATCTGCTGAAGGAAATCGCCAGGGCGATCACGACGAATCACCCGGAGATTGTGCTGGTCGCCTTGCTCGTCGATGAACGCCCGGAAGAAGTGACGGACTTCAAGCGTTCAACGAGCGCAATAGTTTTTGCCTCGTCCAACGATCGCGACGATGACAATCATGTTCGCGTGGCAACCGTTTCCATGGAATACGTCAGAAGACTTGTCGAACTCGATAAAGATGTGGTTTTGCTTCTTGACTCGCTTACGAGGCTCGGCAGGAATTTCAATCTTGCTCAGGGTGGCGGCGGGCGTACGCTGTCCGGTGGACTCGACTCGCGTGCCATGACCATCCCGAGGAAAATTTTCGGAGCGGCCCGGAATATCGAGGATGGCGGGTCTCTGACAATCATTGCCACGGCGCTCATTGAAACCGGGAGTCGAATGGACGAGGTGATTTTCGAGGAATTCAAGGGAACCGGTAACGCCGAGATTGTTCTGGATCGGGAGATGGCTGATAAACGAGTCTACCCTGCAATTAATCTCAGGAAGAGCGGCACGCGAAACGAAGAGATCCTGATCGGAGATGATAAAATTGCACAGCACAGACGGTTATTCCGGGCGCTGAACAGCCGGAGTCCGATGGACGCTATGATTGCCCTGCAGAGGCATATGCAGACGGCTCCCACCAACGATGAGTTGCTGGATTCTCTGATCCCTAACGCCTGACAAAATTCTCGATCTCCGGGCGTTATACTTTCCGGTGTTTTGGGTCCACGGAATGTGGAGTCGACAAAGAGAAACGGTATATCGGGTACAAACGGAAAATCGGAAACGATTAAACTCGTCTCTGAGTCTGGATTTCCGTTGCGGAGCATTTCCCTCGGCGAGTTACCCGTTCACGATCGTCCGCGTGAACGCATTCGGAAATTCGGTTGCATGGCCCTCTCGGACGCGGAACTTCTTGCCGTGGTGATCAGAGCGGGTTCGAAAAACTCTGAGGGCGTTGTATCTGCCCTCGACCTTGGCCATGGATTGTTACGGCGCTACGATACCCTTCGGTCGATCGCGTCGCTTGAGGTAGATGAACTACTTGGAGTCTCGGGTCTCGGGCCTGCACGAAGCGCCTCCGTGGCGGCTTCTTTTGAAATGGGAAGGCGTGTTGCTGCCGAATCACTGGCTCCGCAGGATCCTATCAAAGGTCCGAAGGACGTATACAAACGATTTGCTCCCTTCATGCGCGATCTGCCGCGGGAGGTTTTCAATGTTGTCTTATTGAACACGGCTGCGCGTGTCATTCGCACATTTACTGCCAGCGAGGGAGGGCTTGCGGCCAGTATCGTAGAGCCGCGCATTGTTTTTCGTCGAGCTATTCTGGCTAACGCAGCCTCTATCATCTGTCTTCACAACCATCCATCCGGCAACCCGGAGCCCAGTAAAGAAGACGTACAGATTACTGCGCAGCTCAGAGATGCCGGGCGCGTCGTTGGAATACCGCTTCAGGACCATCTGATTATCGCTGGGGACGGATTTACATCGCTCGCTGAGCGAGGCCTGATATAATTCCGCCTGGGTCAAAGCTGCCTCGTTTAAATTCCGCCCGGGTATAATTCCGCCTGAAATAAATCTTTCGGAATTTCAAACCTTTCGCGTTGAAGCGCCCGTGCATGAGCATTAAATTGCCGGACGGAGTTATCAGATTTCGGCGGTTCTGTCGGGGAATCGTCTCTTTTCTGAGTCGGGTCCTTCAGGTTCGGTCATCTGCTCTGTCGTCTCTTCCGGCATCATCCTGACATATTTATGAGTGATTTATTTGAAAAGATCATCTCCCTGAGTAAAAGAAGGGGATTCATTTTTCAATCGTCTGAAATTTACGGGGGACTCGCTGCCACATACGATTACGGTCCTCTGGGTGTCGAATTAAAAAGAAACGTCACGGCAATCTGGTGGCAGGATATGGTGTACAGAAATGAAAATGTGGTAGGTCTGGATTCTGCCATAATGATGCATCCGAAAGTCTGGGAAGCATCAGGCCATGTTGATGCGTTCAACGATCCTCTGATCGACGACAAGACGTCGAACGTGAGATACCGGGCTGATCAGCTTATAGAGGGTTATATCGAGCGTCTCAGGAAGAAAAAAAAGGGTGAGAAGGCCGATGTCATATATCAACGTCTGATCGCGGCGCTGAACGACGAGGATATGCCGGGTGCTCTTTACCGCATCATACATGACGAAGAGATCAAATCGCCGGATTCCGGTACGTTCAACTGGACAGAGGTCAGGCAATTCAATCTGATGTTTACCACGTATCTGGGTCCTCTCGGAGATTCGGACAGTAAAATTTACCTTCGCCCGGAAACTGCCCAAGGCATTTTTGTTAATTTTCACAACGTCCGAGAGAGCGCGCGGAAACAGATTCCCTTTGGTATTGCACAGATCGGTAAAGCATTCAGAAATGAGATCGTGGCGCGTCAGTTTGTATTCAGGACCAGAGAGTTCGAACAGATGGAAATGCAGTATTTCGTAAAACCTGGCCAACAGATGGAGGCTTTCGAAAGGTGGCGGGAAACACGTATGAACTGGCACGTGAATAACGGCGTGAGGGCATCAAAACTTCGGTGGCATGAGCATGTAAAGCTGGCTCACTACGCAGACGCCGCATTCGATATTGAATACGAATTTCCTATCGGATGGCAGGAAATCGAAGGCATTCACAGCCGGACGGACTTCGATCTGCAGGCACATATGAAACACTCCGGAAAAAAACTGGAATATTTCGATCCGCAGACCCAGGAGCGTTATATCCCCTACGTGGTTGAGACTTCGGCGGGTGTTGATCGGACTGTACTGACGTTGTTGTGCGAAGCATACCGGGAGGAAGAAGTAAACGGAGAGCAGCGAAACCTGCTGAAATTCCATCCGAAACTGGCCCCCATAAAAGCCGCGGTATTTCCGCTCGTAAAAAAAGATGGTATGCTGGAAGTGGCGCACAGGATTAAGAATGATCTCCAGGCCCTGTTCAATACCGCATATGACGAAAAGGGGGCCATTGGTAGACGATACCGACGAATGGACGAAGTGGGAACGCCATTCTGTGTTACCGTGGACGGAGAGACGTTAGAGGACGGCACGGTAACCGTGCGCGAAAGGGACTCGATGGCACAGGAACGTATTGCACAGGACCGCGTCGCGGGATATATCGCCGATAAAATAACCGCGTGGACGAACGACGAATTGTGATCATCAGGCGTAATCGTCAGGCGTAATCATCCAACGTAATCGTCAGGCGTAATCGTCAGGCGTAATCGTCAGCCGTAATCATCCAACGTAATCGTCAGCCGAAATACGATTTGACCCACAGGCTCATCCACGCCCTGATTTCGTCTCTGGTTCTCCGGAATGCGTCCTGGCGCTCAGCGAGAGAGCCGACCGAGTCCGACGGATCCTCAAACGACTTGTGAACCATTTTTCCCACCCCCGAAAAATACGGACAATTTTCCCGTGCCTTGTCGCAGACAGTCACGACGACGTCGAAATCGAGGTCGCGCAGGGCCTCGGTTGTCTTGGATGAATGCCCCGACAGGTCAATTGCCAGTTCTTTCATTACGAAACTCGCCAACGGACTTACCCTTGTGGCGAGCGTGCCGGCACTGTATACCTCGAATCGATCTCCGTGATCTGCCCGCATCAGGGCCTCGGCCATCTGACTCCGCGCACTGTTGTGCGTGCACAGGAACAGAATCTTTTTTCGGCGCTCACTCACCTGTTACGTATATCGGTAGTTGTAAAACGGACCATGGACACTATTCGCCCGGAATTGACGAATCGTTCGGAACGGAAATCACGCCGAAGAATACGAAAGCAAAAGAGCGCATGATAGAATCAGCACGATAGAATCAATGCGATTATTGATTGATAACGATTATAGATATGAATCAATCAAAGCCCGGACATTTACCGGATGTTTTCTGAAATGCAAGTAATTGATCCCAGATACGGATACGTGGACGAGGTGGTGGATCCATCCCTTGATCTGATGGAAGAAATTCTGCGTTTCAAGCAGGATAAAAACGTCTTATTGCTTGCCCATTATTACCAGGAGCCTGCCATTCAGGATGTGGCCGACTACGTGGGTGATTCTCTCGGGCTCTCCCGGCAGGCGGCAGATACGGAGGCAGAAATCATTCTGTTTGCCGGTGTGCATTTCATGGCAGAAACAGCAAAGATTCTTAATCCCTCCAAGACGGTGTTGCTTCCGGATCTGAATGCAGGATGTTCACTGGCTGACGCTTGCCCGGCGGATGCTTTTGCCAGATTCAAGGAAAAACATCCGGACCATGTCGTTATTTCTTACATAAACTGTTCGGCAGAAACCAAAGCGCAGTCCGATATAATCTGTACTTCTTCCAATGCCGAACACATCGTCAGGCAGATCGACGAGGATCAACCTATTATTTTTGCCCCGGACCGTAACCTGGGAGCGTATTTGATCAAGCAGACAGGTCGAGATATGGTGCTCTGGGACGGTGTCTGTATCGTTCACGAGACGTTCAGCGAACAAAAACTGGTTCGACTCAAAATGCGGCATCCGGGTGCTCTGGTGCTGGCGCACCCCGAGTGCGAAGAAAGTATTCTCCGCCACGCGGATTACATAGGATCGACGAGCGGTATCCGGGCTTTTGCGGTGAATTCGCCCGAACAATCCTTTATTGTTGCTACGGAGGAGGGCATATTATACCAGATGCAGAAGGATTGCCCGGGAAAGACATTTATTCCGGCCCCACCGGAAAGTGGATGTCTGTGCAGCCAATGTCCCCATATGCGTCTTAATACATTGGAGAAAATATATCTCTGTCTCAAACATGAGGCTCCAGAAATTACCATGTCGGAAGAAACGCGAATCAAGGCTCTGCGGCCGATCGAGCGAATGTTGGAAATGAGCGTTGCCGTAGTTTGATCGCCGAGCAAAATCGGCGGAGATCCCTTATGAGTTTACATGAAGCCTTAGCCCTTTTTCCGCTCGAACTTGTCCTGTATCCGGACGAAAAACTTCCCCTGCACATTTTTGAACTTCGTTATCAGGAAATGATTGACGATTGTGTAGATGCGGAAAGACCATTCGGCGTTGTTCTGTCTCGGGACGAAAAACTCTCCGACGTGGGCTGTATTGCTTCTATCGAGAAAATTGTTCAGGTATATGAAGATGGCCGCAAGGACATCGTCGTTCGGGGAGGATCTCGATTTCGAATTCTGGGCGTTGCCGATCGGAAATCGTACTTGACGGCAGATATTTTGACGATTACGGATGACGAGAGGAGCGTAGGGGTGACCGTCAGGGAGCGAGTCATCGCGCAGCACATCAAACTGCTGGAACTTGCCGGTCGAACGCCTGCGCCTCTGCAGTACCAGGATCGGGAATTCCTGTCCTATTTTATTGCGCACAACTCAGGGCTGACCAACGAGCAAAAGCAGGAGATCCTGGAACTGACAAGTGAAAATGCGAGGTTGAGTTTTCTGGTGAAACACCTGGGGCGATTCATTCCCATGGTCGAGGAGGCGGAAACGCTCCGTAAAAAAATTCGTTCTAATGGACATTTTAAAGACTTCCCGCCTGTAAATGGCGAAAATGATTAAAATCATTGAATTTCAACGGCCGGCACAGAAATGACAAAAATGGAAACGGAACAGATTCAGGTCACTATTGAAGGTATTAAATCTCAATTGTCTCGTATCCATCACGAGATCAATAATCCATTGTCGGTTATTTCGGGTAATGTGCAGTTGCTTCAGGAGCTTGCTCGTGTTCTCGGCGTTCAAGATGACTTTTCAGGCCCGTTGACGGATATTGTTTCCGCTGTAGATCAACTGGCCGATTCGGCCGACCAGTTAATGGTAACGCGTAACCTACTTGCGCAACTGAACAAATGACCACATGCGTGTTTGCGTATTCGCGCGGTGGGAGTAAATCCACCTTTTTCGCCTGAGACGTATAGCAAATCAGCTACTGCTACTTCCGATACTTCGTCACAGAATGCGAAACCGCTCCATGATGCGAAAACTCCGCGTGTTTATCTTTCTGGCCGTGCCAGGAATCTTCTCGCTGGTCCCGCACGCCCTCTTTGCCCAGACATTCAGCTCACGCCTTGTTTCAGACGACGGCACGACGGCCAGAATAGAATTCACTGCCGACTGGTCACAGGGTCTCAAGGACACGATCGACTCCAGTGGTATATCCATATGGGATTCTGGAACCCTGAATAGGTTCACGGACGGAGTAAATGAATATTCGTATCAGTTGGGACTCGGCTATACTTACAGCAGCGATCGCCCTCCGGTTATTCAGATAATTGATCGAGAATACGAGGAAGTGTCTGTAGGCATGATTCCCACAAGTAGAAAGAGCGCGTCACGACCGGAAGTGGTGGCCGTCGGTCTGGGGACGTATCGCAAGCAGAAAGTAGTCAGCATTTCGGCATCGTTCTTTTCTGTGAACGAGGCCGAAGGTCGGATACGTCGGTATACCCGCTTTCTCGTAGCCGTAACAAGCGGTGCCGAACGGAATGGCGCGAGAAATAATTCTTTATTTCGAAATTCTTTTACGGGGAGTTCCAATCCCCATCTGCTTGTGTCGCGAAGCCAGCTCGCCGATGGAACACTTTTTAAAATGTCGATCATCGAAGAGGGTGTTTACAGGATTGACAGGGCATTCATTGAAGCGATCGGACTCGATCCGGACACGACCGACCCTGATGCGCTGCGAATTTATGGAAATGGAGGAGCACCGCTCCCAGCGCTGAACAGTGCGTTTCGATACGCGGATGTGGTGGAAAGTGGCATTTTTCGGCGCGGCGGAGGTGACGGTCGATTCGATGAGGGGGACGTTATTCTGTTTTACGCTGCGGGACCCTCGGGTTGGGAGTATCGCGGGTCTGAGTGGGAACACTACGTGCATCCATTTTCCTCGGAGAACAATTACTTCCTGAAGGCAGGAGTCGCTGACGCTTCAAACATTGTGTCTGTTCCGTTTCCACAGTATTCCAATACTGCAGTGTTTTCGAACGTTCAAGGTCGGTTTTTCGCTGATTTCGAGGAGCAGCTGTGGAGTCGCGAACACGGATCGGGTCACGATTGGATGAGCAGTACCATTCGGTCAGGGGGGGTGCGTACTTTGTTGTCCGACCAAGCACTTCCCGGGTTTGCGGGTGGACAACTTTTGTATGAATCGCGAGTGGCAATTGCCTCCAATCCACTCGCTACCGTTGCCATGGCCTCTGGCGGCACCGTGCTGGCTCAGTTTACCGCGCCGTTTCTGACGACACGCGAGTCGGACAAGCCGACCGCAGCTCCGGGTGTTTTCTCATTTCAACAGACACTGTCTGCCGGACAGACAGTCAACCTGGAAATGCGGCTGCTCCAGCAGATTAACGAGCCGGCTGCAGCCACGGACTGGGTGAGGATTTTATACGACAAGGCGCTCACGTCCGACGGCGGAAAAGTCCGATTTTCATCCATTCCTGAAACATCCGGTCGCCAGACCTACAGGCTTTCGGGATTTTCTGAAACACCTTTTGTCTGGGATATCACCGATCCGGCCAATTTCAGATCTCTGGGGACATCCATATCGGGCAACTCCGTAGATATTCAGGTCGAGATACCTCTCGATTCTGCCCCCAGGGAATTTGTGGCATTCACCGAGTCAGCCGCGACGCCGCTTTCATCCACAGCCGTGGTCCCCATACCCAACCAGGATCTCCACGGCATCAGTTCATTTCCTGAATTCGTGATCGTCACTCCGGGTGCGTTTTCGGATGCGGCCACAAGACTGGCAGATCGGCGCAGGACAGAGGGGATGGATGTCCTGGTCATCGTTGTCGATCAGATTTACAATGAGTTTTCAGGAGGGGTGAAAGACGCACGGGCGATGCGGGACTATTTCAAGTTTCTGTATGATCGGGCGCCGGATGAAGCATCGCTGCTTCGATATGTTCTGATTTTTGGAGACGGACATTACGATTATCGAGGATTGGCAGGCAAACAGCAGGATCAAAACTGGATTCTGCCCTATGAAACGGAAGAGACTCTCAATACGGATGCATCCTTCACATCGGACGACTATTTCGGCCTCCTGGACGACGGTGAAGGTGTCTGGCCGTACGACAAGTTTTGGACCGTCAGCACCGAACGCGTCGATATAGGAATTGGACGGCTTCCGGCCAATTCTCCGGCAATGGCCGATCTGCTGATAGACAAAATATTCCGGTATGAGGATCCTGCGACGTTTGGTGCCTGGCGATCGACCTACCTGGCGATCGCCGATGACGGACCGACCGGGCTGGCCGGTATTCAGAACGATAAGGACTTGCACGTTCAGAATATCGATCAGGTCGCTGAGTTTATCAGACGATCGTTGTATCCCGAATTAAACGTTCGCAAGATCTATGCAGAGAGTTTCGAGAGGGTTTTTCAAAACGGGTTCAAGATCCCCGATGCCAAGCGGGAAATAAATGAGGCGGTGAATTCGGGTGTGCTTGTTTTTAATTATGCGGGTCACGGAGGGCCGGAAGGCCTTGCGCAAGAGCAAATTTTCACCAAAGAAGACGCTGAAGCTCTTACGAACCGCGATCGACTCTCCATATTCATTACGGCTACGTGTTCGTTTGGCTGGTGGGACCTCGATGATACGTCCAGCGGAGCCGAGGAATTGTTGTACAATCCGGACGGCGGGGCGGTGGCCCTGTTGACGACGGTCAGACTTGTCTACACGTCCGGAGATACCACGTCTCTGAACGCCGGTTTGAACCGGGCTTTGAACGAGGCACTGTTCACTGCGGATGCCGATGGGCTCGGACGCAGGCTTGGAGATGTGATGCGGCTGACAAAAAATACAAGGGTCGGTTTGCAGGGCAACAGTCGAAAATTCAATTTATTGGGTGATCCGACAATGCGAATAGGGCTCCCGGACCAGAAAGTGAAGGTTGAATCGCTTAACGGAGTTCCTCTTGAGACCGAAGAAGGGCAGATGAAAGCGCTTGATCGGGTCGATATCGAAGGGGATGTCCTGCGCCCCGATGGATCCATTGATATCAATTTTAATGGCGTAGCGACGGTTACCGTTTTTGATGCCGTCAGGAAGGTCCCGCTTCTCGAACAGTTGCGTATGAAAACGCCTTATTACCTGATTCGAGAGGATTTGATATGGCGAGGTGACGTGCTGATAGCGGAGGGCCATTTCAAGGCGACGTATGTCGTACCCAAAGACATATCCTACTCCAATGAGCCTGGCCGAATAGCAGTTTACGCCTCTGCCGCTGATCGCGCTGCGATGGGGTACAGTCAGAATTTCATCGTGGGAGGAACGTCCGATTCCCCACCGAACGATTCTGACGGGCCTGAAATAACGCTTTTTCTGAATGATACAACGTTCGTTACGGGCGGTATCGTGCCTTCCAATCCGGAGCTCATCGCAAGATTTTTTGATGAAAGTGGTATCAATACAGTTGGAGCCGGAGTGGGCCATGAAATGTTGCTGGTGGTGGATAATGACGAGCAGCGAGCCATAGATATCAGTAGTGCCTTTGTTTCTGCCCCAAATTCTTTTCAGAGAGGTGAGGCGAGGTGGCGAATAGAGTTGGATAGTGATGGATTGCATTCACTTAGAGTTCGATCTTGGGATGTGTTGAACAACTCAAGTACAGCAGAACTGGCGTTTTCTGTAGTAAATGATGAGGTACTTGAGCTTCGAAACGTGTATAATTATCCGAACCCGATGAACCGGGAAACTCAATTCGTGTTTGAGCATAACCAACCCGCGGGCACTCCTGCGACAGTTCGGATAAGAATTTATTCTTTATCCGGACGGCCGATACATACCATTGATACTGATATTGCTCTTCCGGAGGGTATATTGACGGGGAACCTGGTTCAGGTACATTGGGACGGGCTGGATGATGATTTTGACCGGCTCGCTACCGGGATCTACCTGTACACGTTGCGCGTCGAAGTTGAAAAACCGGACGGTGGCCGACAGGTCAGCGAACATATTGAGAAACTGGCAGTCATTCGATAGGAAGGTATATAGCTGAAACGGTTACTGGATTTTATTGCGTTGGTAAGGATGCATTGTGATCCCCGGATTGAATTCAATCCGGAGTAAGTAGACATACCTAAATTCGAACAGGTTGACATGTATTTAAATCAGTTGCGTGGCTCGGGTTTGTTTCCGACACATTGCGTTTTCGGTGGCGGTCATTGTGGCCGTACCAACCGCGGTCCGAAGAGTGGCGATCAGAGTCAAGTCTCCCAAAGCGTTGCCAGAGTATCGTTCTTTCTGGTATTATTGTTTTCCTCGGTTTTCGTTTCCGGAGTGCGATTTGCTTCGGCTCAGGCCGGTGGTGCTGCGGTCGTGTTCTTGAAAATTGAGCCCGACAGCCGGGCTGCAGGAATGGGGAACGCAGGTGTTGCTCTGGCCGATAATGCGAGCGCCATTTTCTGGAATCCGGCCGGACTTGGTTTTCAGAAAGGATCTGAGGCGGCGATTACGCATTCCGCATGGCTACCGGAATTCCAGGCAGATCTGTCGTACGAGTATATAGTCGGTAAGCATTATGTGGATGGCTGGGGCACGTTCGGCGCACATCTTACGTATCTGAATCTCGGAGAACACGAAGGTCGGGATGCACAGAATAATCCGACCGGGACGTTCAGATCGTACGATATGGCCCTTGGTATTTCCTATGGGGTGATGGTTTCCAAACATTTCGCGCTTGGTACGGCAGGTCGATTTATTTATTCAAATCTGGCTCCGAACCAGACGGTTGGTTCACAGCAGACCAAGGCGGGCGTCTCCTTTGCTTTCGATCTCGCGGCGCTGTACAGATCGTCTCCAATGGATCTGGGAAGTACAAAAATGACGGTTTCTGCCGGCTTCAACCTGGCAAATATGGGCCCGAAAATTCAATACTCTGATTTTGCACAGGCCGATCCTCTTCCAACCAATCTCAGATTTGGTACAGGCCTGTCTTTTGAGTTCGACGAATTCAATACAGTCAACTGGGTGCTTGATTTCAACAAGGATCTGATTTCGTACACGACGACTGATTCAACGCGGGAAGCCGACTCGGTTTTCAAAGCGATTTTTTCTTCGTGGGGATCGACAAAAATTCAGACTTTGGACGGCGACAGTACCAACGTTTCAACACTCAGCACATTCGATCAGCTCACCATTGGAACAGGTATTGAGTACTGGTATAATAAATTGCTCGCGCTCAGAACGGGATATTTTTACGAGAATCCGAACAACGGGAATCGGCAGTTTCTTACCCTGGGTGCCGGTGTCCGTTGGAATATTATCGGCGTCGATTTCTCTTACATCTATGCTCTTCAGGAGAATTCGCCGCTGGCCAATACCATGAGATTTTCACTACTCTTGAATTTCAGTAGGTAGTTTGTGATTTGTGGCCGCTATGAAAGCCGCACACGATTCGTTTTTGAGGACAAATTCCGGCGGAGACATCCGGTGGCTCTTCTTCAGCGGATCATGTGCGGCTTTTTATTGATACTCGTACATCAGGGCCCGACGTCGGAGGTCTTCGCGCAGTCGATACCCGTTCGAACGACGGACAACGGTGCAGGCTCATCGATTCCGGGGATTCAGAACCCCGCATCTGATCACTATACGATCGTTGCGCTTCGCGTAGAATTCCAGCCGGATTCCAGTCGTTTCACAACCGGTGATGGAACGTTTGGAGGCATTTTGTACGAAGGAACCTCACCTCCTAAGGTTGATCCGTTTCCCCACGATTCAGACTATTTCAAGGCCCATCTGACATTTCTGAGCAACTATATTCGCCGCGCGAGCAGTGGCCGAACCACATTGTCGTATCATCTGCTTCAGAAAACCATTCAGGTTTCCAAACAGATGGGTTTTTATTCGCCGACAGGATTCGAGTCAGAATCCGATGCTGAAACGGCCAAACTTGCAGCGCTCGTCGTGGAGGCCTGGGAATTGGCAGATGCCGATCCTGAAATCAGCCTTCCCCGGGATCTGGATCCTGAACGTACGGCGTTTGTCCTGTTTCATGCCGGTGTAGGCCGTGATATTGAGCTGCTGGGAAACACGTTGGATAAAACCCCTGCAGATTTACCGTCCCTCTTTTTTGATTCGGACACGATGGGCAGGCTCACGGGTCACAATCATATAGACTTCGACGGATTTCCGGTCTCCAATTCGATGATCATTCCGCGAACCGAAACGCGACGCGGCACAGATTTTCTGAACGATGAGGCATTTCTTGTCGAGTTGAGCATCAACGGGATGCTTGCAGCCAGTTTTCTGAATTATCTGGAAGTGCCGGACCTTTTCAACACTTCGTCGGGCGCCAGCGCAATCGGTCCGTTCGGAGTGATGGATGGACTGGGAATATTTTCGTTTTCGGGTCTTCTGCCCCCTCAGCCTTCGGCGTGGACCAAGCTGTATCTGGGCTGGGCCGACCTCATCTTTCCAGACATCAGCGCGCCCGATGGCGGTGCCGGGCAGATCGTATCGCTTCAACACTCAGGAGACTCGGTGCGATCAGAAATATTTGTCGTACCGATATCAGACGCCGAGTATTTCCTGGTTGAAAACCGAAACCGGGACCCCGAGAACGATGGAATTCATCTCAAAGTATTCCTTGACGGCGAGATTCAGGAAGTCGTTTTTGAAAACGGCGCCCCCGATTTCAATGCGCAAACGATATCCGGTTTTCCGGGCGGGGTAATCGTCGATGCAGATAATTTTGATTTCGTATTGCCCGGCGGAAAAGACGAAAACGGGGAATTACTCAACGGAGGAATCCTGATCTGGCATATTGATGAGAGGCGGCTCGCCGAGGGTTTGAAAGACAACTCGGTCAACGCCGATTCGTCACGGCGAAGCGTCAGCCTCGAAGAAGCTGACAGCGCCGAGGATATCGGATTTCCGAACCAGTCCTTTCTGGGTCCTTCGTTCGATCAGGGATCCCCGTTCGATTTTTTCTATGAAGGAAATCCTTTTTCAGTCATAACGGCTGCTGGGCAGGAAATTGTTCTGTACGAAAACCGATTCGGCCCGGGCACCTGGCCGTCCAGCGGGTCGAATGAAGGAGGGCCCAGCTTCGTAGAACTGCGAAATTTTTCTTCGCCTGCGGCGACAATGACCTTTACGTATTCACGCGTTGCAGAATCCGGGTTTGAGCAGAGCGCCGACGATAGAGTTGATTCTGCTTTTGGTGAAGGGTTTTCTGGAACGAACGGCGTATTGCGTTACGTGGGAAGTCCTGGAATGGACTACATGGGTTTCAGCGTTGATTCCGATGAAATCAATTCGGCAGGTCCTGATCCGGTTGATGCCGGGCGACTCTTTATTACAAAATCGGGGAGTATTGCGGGAGGGATCACGAATCTTCTCAACGCTCGTCCAGCGGTATTCGGTGGTGCTGTGTACGCGGCCAGTGCGGAGGGTTTCTGGAAAGTATCACCGGAAGGTGTGATCGAGCTTCTCGTGTCGTTTCCCTCGACGGTAAGTCTCATCCGCAGCACGTCAGCGGTGGTAGCGATGTTGGACGGCAGTTTGTACGTAGCGGTCGAAACGCCGGACGGGTCTCGGTTATTCTCCTTCCAGGACGGTGTTTTCAAAACG
The DNA here is from genome assembly GCA_022571255.1 of Bacteroidota bacterium. Classification (GTDB taxonomy): domain Bacteria; phylum Bacteroidota; class Rhodothermia; order Rhodothermales; family UBA10348; genus N075bin62. Next base: position 19,748 of record JACZYD010000006.1, on the reverse strand, counting down.
GAAATCCTTGACGCGCCGGTTCGTTCTCTTGCTGTGGTAGACGGCCTGCGACTGGCGGTAGTGTATGATGATCATGTGGAAATCCGGTCGACGAATTCGTTCTGGACATTTGATCGCATGGAAGGCGAACCCCTGTTTCAGGCTTTTTTCTGGACTTCCCGGAAAGGGCAGGAATCCTTCCGGTCTGCCGTCGTACCGGACGCCGGGCGTCGTCGGCTTCTTCTGCTCCTTGAGGATAGTGAGGTACTCACGATTGATTTTGCGGATTATGAAATCTATGGTGTTACGGGTGATTTAAGCGGCGATCCCGTGGTCCTCGACATCGACGACGACAAGATTCCTGAGATTATTGTAACCGTTGGTCAGTGGCTGCTGGCCTTCCGAATAAATGGCGTCCTCGTCGACTCTTTTCCGATCAAGATGAGGGCTCCTGCCTTTTCGCAGCCGCTGTTTGCCCGGTTCCAGGATGGAGGCGCGTGGACAGCCATTATTGCCGGGGTCGATGGTCAGATCGATGCCTACGATCTGACTTTCAGAAATCGCCGCGTTCCGGGTTTTCCACTTTCGGTCGGTGCAGCGCACAGCGCAGCGCCAGTATTGAGGGAAGGCACGATAGCAGGGTTGTCTGACAGCGGTTCGCTCACGGTCTGGAATTCGGACCGGCTACTGGAGGGAGAGTGGCAAGATGTTTTTCAGACGGATAACTCTAATTTTATTGAGTTGGTTGTTGCCACAAATCGCATGTTGTCAGAGAGTGGCACTGTCCGCATAGAGGCTATTCTCCTGGCACCGGAAAAAACGTATAACTGGCCGAATCCTGTCACGAGCGGAGTGACCCGGATACGCGTTGAGCCCGCGTTGTCGTGTGACATTCAGATCACCATCATCAATTCGGCCGGTGTTTTTGTAGCAGAACTGGAAATGAAGGCCGTTCCGGCCGGAATCGCTTCGGAAGTGGAATGGAGAACGGATGCCGCAAGCGGATTGTACCTGGCTCGTGTTACCGCAACGATCGGCTCGAGGGTGGAGACACATCTGATTAAAATTGCCATTATCCGGTAGCGAGTGAAACCAATCTTGTGAGGCGCTCAGAGAAGACATATCAAACGGGCAGGTGTGCGGGGGTACGGATTGCCGGATGTACGACCGGGGTGTTTGTCGTCAGCCTGTTTCTGCTTTTGCCCCTTGCGAGTCTGGCGCAGATTTCTCCGAAGTACTTCGACTATGTGCGCCGCGACCTTACGTGGTATACGATGGAAACCGAACATTTCCTGGTACACTTCCATGCTGATTCCAGCGGTCGCGGGAGCAGTCGCACGGCTCGCGTCGTGGCGGAGGTCGCGGAAGACATTTTCGAACCGATCACATCGTTGTATGACCACGTTCCCGATCAAAAAGTCTCCTTTATTCTGAAAGACTACGAAGACTATTCGAACGGAGCCGCCTACTTCCTCGATAATGTCATTGAAATCTGGGCGCCGGCACTCAATTCGCCTTTTCGCGGCGAACATAACTGGCTGCGAAATGTGATTTCTCATGAGTTCACGCACATGATTCAGGTGCAGAAGTCGCTGAAGGGGAATCGGAAACTTCCTTTTTATTATCTGCAGATCATCGGATACGAAGAAGTTCAGCGTCCGGACATTTTGTATGGATTCCCCGACGACATCATTTCGTATCCGTTTCCGATTCTGAATAATCCCGCCTGGCTGGCCGAAGGCACGGCGCAGTATCAAAGGGCATGGATGGACTACGACGCGTGGGACAGTCATCGGGATATGCTTTTGAGGACGCGGATTCTGGCGGGAGAAGAACTCTCGTTAACGGACATGGGTGGATTTTATTCGCACACGGGGATGGGCAGGGAGGGGGTCTACAATGCCGGGTTTGCGTTCACGCAGTACATCGCGCACCGGTTCGGTGAAGATGGACTTCTTCGGCTGACGGAGGAACTCGGTAAATTTTTTAATTTCAATTTTGAAGCGGCCGCAAAGGATGCCTTCGGGACAGGGGGGAAGCAGATCTATAACGATTGGATCGCAGAGCTCAGGCGCGACTACAGCGCCGGAATCGCCACCGTGCAGGAGCACGAATTTTCCGGAACGCCGATCGAGTCGGATGGATCAAACAATTTTTATGCACGATACTCCCCGGATGGAACCCGAATCGCCTATTTGTCCAACAAAGGTGAGGACTACGGTCGCACCAGTTTGTACGTGCTGGATGTGAACTCGCGGGAAACCCTGGCTTTCGAATTTCCAGAGGGTTCGTTCGCTGCGGCCGGCTACACATGTTCTTTCGGCCATTTTCTTGCGCGGCCGCTTGCCCGTATGGTATCGGGACCCATCAACTGGCATCCTGACGGAAAATCTCTGATTTACGCGCGCGTTCGGGACACAAAGAAGGGCCATCTTTATTCCGATCTGTATACGATGCAAGTGGATTCGAGTAAGGAGACTCGTCTGACCTTCGATGAACGCGCGTATGCACCGGTTTATGCACCCGACGGGAATCGGATCGCGTTCGTCAAGAGCTTGGATGGAACCGCAAATCTGTATGTTTTCGAGAAAAGCAGTGCCAGAGTATGGCAACTGACGTTCTTTGAGGATGGCTCACAGATTACGGATCCTGCCTGGCATCCTTCGGAAGAAAATATATACTTTGGATTATCTCGAGCGGGCGGGCGGGATATTTATCGAGTTTCCGTAGCGGACGGTGCCATCAATCCCGTATTGGCAACCACTTGGGACGAGCGTTCGCCCGCGTTCGACGAAGACGGTGATTTTCTGTACTTCTCAAGTGATCGAACCGGAATCTATAATCTGTATTCGGTGCGAATCGGTTCTGTGGCGCGTCAGGCCTCCATGATGGATACGGATTCTCTGCCGCCCGTGTGGGTACAGCTCACAAACGAAATTGGCGGCGCATTTATGCCGGATGTCAGCCCTGATGGCGATAAAATCGCTTATTCCAAATATCGCTCGACCGGGTATGCCATCGCATACCTGGGTCAGAATCGCCCTGTACCGACGGCCGCTTCCGGTCTTTCTTATCAGGCGCCGGAAATCCTCACGAAATCCAGACCGAATACATCCCTGACGGCCGATCAACAGAGTTTGAATAATGCGGACGACACCGGGATTCCTCCCTTTCCAGAGAATTTTTTGCCCGCGCGCCGAAGCGCCGACAGCGCGTCATACATAGACGACGGTACTACGCGTCACGAGATATCAGCCCCTCGCCGGTATGAAGACATTTTCACCTCTTTCAGCTTTATGCCTGTACTTCGGTTCGACAACTACGTTGGCCGGCAGAGGAATCGAACGCAAGTTCGCCTGCAGGATCGAACCCGCGCCGAAACATTGTGGCGCAATACGAAATTCGGATTTTACACAACTTCTCGAGAAATACTGGGCGGCCTCAGCATGTTTGGAGGCCTGTTGATAGGGCCGGGTTCGAGGTCTACCAATTCGACTGGTTCTTTTTTGTCTCCTTCCAATCTCTTGAAGCTCGAACGAGACCTTTTCCTGCAGTTCGACTACAACCGTGGACTGGGCATCATCCCGAATCGATGGTCCCCGCAGATATCACTTGAGTTGATCAATGTCGGCAGAAATGTAGATAATGGTCTCGCGATTGAAGAATTCCCCTGTACGGCTTGTTTTCCAGACACTACGCTTGCGCATTTGCGATACAACTTATGGGAGGTCAATCTGTCACTTCGAAGTAAAGTGAATCGAACGCTTCTGGTTGAGATAGGGTATCGATACAGCCCGTATCGCGTGACAACAGAGGCTTTTTTCTCGAAGGAGCTTCAACTGACAGTGACGGAAACATCAGTAAAATATTACATCGGACGAGCCGGTCGGATTAAAATTTATTACGATGCGCTCAAATCGTATCGCGACGCAGACGTGGTGCCTGACGGTACTCGCATCGAGGCAATCATCGAAAATGAAGTCGGGCAGCTCCTGGAGGGTTTCACTCTGGATGACGGATTTTTGAAACCGCAGTATGAAACTTCGAATTTCAATCGACTTACCGTTTCCGGGCGATTTTATTTCCGCCTTCCGGGGATTTCCGGTCGCCAGGGTGCGCACGGTCTGGGTGTTCGACTTCGAGCCAGTTCGATCCTGGGCGGCAGTGTGGACGCATTTTATGACGATTATGTCGGTGGCTTAACGGGCGCACGTGGATATCCTTATTTTGCGCTGGGAGGAAACCGGACCCTCTGGGGGCAGCTTTCGTATACATTCCCGGTTTTTCCACGAATAGGTCGGCAGTTTTTGTGGTTGTACGTGGACAAGGTATATGCTCGCGTTTATGCAGATGCTGCTCTGGCGTGGACGGGATCCAGCCCCGATTTAGATAAAACCAGAAAAGATGCAGGCGCTGAGCTCAGAATATCACTTGGATCTTTTTATCTATTTCCAACAGCGTTTTTTGTCAGTTCAACGTATGCCATTGACAGGTTTGCATTCAAGCTGGACGACGGTTTTATAACGCCTGACGGAAAAGATTTTGTAGAATATGGAGGGGTCTGGAAGTGGCACGTTGGTGTGTTGTTTGGTTTTGACCAGTTTTAACTCGGCATAATAAAAGATGGGATCAGGCGTTGTAATTGCACTCGGAGCAGGAATGATCGCCGTAGGTGGCACATTCCTTTTTTTACTCCTTCGTAATAACGAAGGTTATCGTCCCGGCGATATGGTTGAATTCATCGGTGCAGGCCTGTCGGTTCTCCTGATTGCGTCCGCCATCGGGTTGCTTGTTCTGGCCGCTGCGCCAGACCAAGAAGCAGGGCCGACGGTGCAGGAACAGATTTCGGCTATGCAGGATATTACGATGATGGTATCTGCGGGCGAATTCACGTTTACGGGGCTGTGGGATGAAGTTGATCGCACTCTGGCCATGTACCGGGGTAAGGTCGTTCTTGTCAATTTCTGGGCTACCTGGTGTGTACCCTGCCTCACGGAAATCCCTGACTTGAACAAATTATATCTGAAATACAAAGAAGACGGGTTGGTCGTGATATCCATCTCTGATGAACGCCCGGAGATGTTGAAGGCATTCGAAACGCGGCTGCCCATGGACACGGAACGAATGGTTGTGCCGGAATTGATTCAGCTGCCGGCCCCGTTTACCGGCGCTATGGTGGTTCGGCCTACCAGTTTCATAATCGATCGTGACGGAGTTGTAAGGAGGTATCTTCTCGGCGCGAGATCACTGGATTTTTTCGAAGCCGCCGTCCGGCCGTTCCTTTAATATTCGCTGCGAAGAAACATGATATACATGACGATGATTTCCCGCGCGATTGCGGTCGTCTTATTCTGCTTTATTTTCACCCGCGCTTCTGCCTCAGCGGGCGCCCCGGCAGATGATTCCGTCAAAGAAGACTCGCTCGCCGTTCGACGTGCCTCGCTGCGGATGTCGCTGCTTTATGAGGCGCGCCGGTTCAGGCAGGCAGCCCGGATAACCGATTCTGCGATTTTATCCCCAATTGCAGACGAGGGCAAGCGAATAATTCCGCTGGCTTTCGGTCTCTCGGCCATACTGCCGGGAGCAGGACAGGTGTATAACAAGCAGTGGATCAAAGCGGCCATTACAGTCTCTATCGAGGCTGCCCTGATCGTGACCTATATTTCGAAAAAGGATCAGGGAGAGCAAGTTGAGAGTGACTTTATCGCATTTGCCAACCAGGATTGGGATCCAGTGCAATACGGTGACTGGCTGAATGACTATACCGTTTTCCTGAACGCCGAATTTGGTGCCGGTATCAATGTACCCGACATCAATACCGAGATCGGGGTTGATTTCCAGCATCCTGAGTTGTGGTCGGGGGATAACTGGCAGGCAGTTCGAACGATGTTTGCCCAGATCAATGCGACGGAACGGTCTGTTTTCCATCCTGAGACGGGAGCGAGTTTTTCCCACCAGCTCCCGAGATTCAGTTCGCAGCAGTATTACGAGTTGGTGGGTAAATATTTTCAATTTGCTCCGGGATGGTCAGATTATTCCAAATTCACCGACGCGGATGGCAATTTTACGGTGGCGATCGATCCCGAGCATACTGGCCCCGACGGATCCAAGCCGAACGTCTCGGAGAAATTTTTCAATTACGCGGAAGATCACGCCGAGTCGCAGGATTTTCTGCGAAGCGCTTCGCAGTATGGAATCCTGATTGTTCTGAACCATGTCGTGGCTGCGATCGATGCGGCGGTGGTTTCGAAACTGCATAATGACCGCATCATGACGCTCTTGAGTCTGTCCGTTTCCAGAACCGGATCCTTGGTACCTGTCGCCGGCATTGGAATACGACTGTAAAGTGCGTATTCGAGTGTAAATTCCGTCGTTTCTTACTTGACTTGACGCCAGGGGTCCCCGTTCTTTCGGGCGGCGAAGGGTTAGTGCGTTTCCCCGATTGCGAGTGTCTTTTTACCCTACCTCATTTTACTTCCTCGGTCGATGCCCTGGTACAAACAACTTCACTGGCAAATAATTTTCGGCCTTGTTCTGGGTCTGCTCTTCGGAATCGTGGCTGCGGCAAATGGCTGGGGACAGTTTACATCGGACTGGATTGCTCCTTTTGGAGATATTTTCATGTCTCTTCTGAAATTAATAGCGATGCCGCTTGTCATATCATCGCTGATTACGGGTGTGGCGTCGCTATCTGATCTGAGGAAACTGTCCCGCATCGGAGGCAAGACCATTGGTATTTACCTGGCTACCACGTTTGTAGCGCTCCTGATCGGATTGGTGCTCGTCAACGTTTTGGAACCGGGAGGTTCGGTTCCACCCGAGATGCGTGAACAGCTGCAGCAGACTTATGCAGACGAAGCCACAACCGGTCAGGCCGCTGCGGCCGCCCAGACGGAAGCAAAAAGCCCATTGCAGCCCATTGTGGACATGGTGCCGGACAATATTGTTTTCGCCGCTTCGGATAACAGGAAGATGTTACAGATGGTATTCTTCGCCATCTTCGCGGGGATTGCTCTCATCATGGTGCCCAAAAAGAAAGCCAGACCTCTTCTGAAGTTTTTTCGCAGCGTAAACGACATGGTGATCAAAATGGTTGCCATCATCATGATGATGGCTCCTGTCGGCGTATTTGCATTACTGGCTGACGTGATCACGACCATTGCGAAAGATGACCTGAGTTCGGTGTTCGAACTGATTTCAGCGCTCGGGTTCTATTCCGCTGTCGTGGTCGCGGGCCTCATGATACATATGATTCTGACCTATACAGCGCTCCTTCATTTCTTGACGCCGCTGAAGATCAAGGATTTTGCAAAGGCCATTTTACCGGTACAACTGCTCGCGTTCTCCACGTCATCCAGCGGGGCAACCTTACCGGTCACCATGGAGGTCGCAGAGCGCGATATTGGCGTTTCCGAAGAAGTCTCCTCCTTTGTTCTGCCCATGGGAGCGACAATCAACATGGACGGTACGGCCCTGTATCAGGCCGTCGCTGCCGTGTTCATCGCACAGACTCTTGGAATGAATCTCGACATCGGGGCACAGTTGACGATCGTGTTTACAGCGATGCTGGCGTCCATTGGCACGGCGGCTGTGCCCGGAGCCGGTATTATCATGCTGATCATAATCCTGGAGTCTGTTGGCGTACCAAGCGGTGGAATCGCCCTGATTCTGGGTGTGGATCGAATTCTCGATATGCTGCGTACGGTTACGAACGTAACGGGAGACGCGACCGTTGCGACGGTTATCGCTGCATCTGAGGGTCAATTGGTTCCAGGCCTTCCGCACAAAACATGATTTCCCTGATATCGGGTCAATCTGGGACATTTTTGTCCGTCTCGTTTCGATACAGAGAGATAATTGATTCTCATTTCGAAAACACGGAAGAGAATCCATGTTTCGGGTTACGAAAAAAACCTCGTTTTTTGTGTTTACTGGGCTTTATTACCAAAAATATCCTGTTCTTCCTGAGTTTGGCACGTTCTTCGTGAAGGCCTCTGGCAGTTCATTCATGTATTGTCTGTCAGTTGGGTATCCTGGTATCAGAGTACGAACAGGGATCGATTCATCGACCTTGTGATCTGCTCTCCCGGGTGAGCCGAACGGTGATTTTCTCCCACCCCTCGAAGATCGCCGTGAAAAACGAACGACCGATCCTCGCGGTTATTCTCCGGCATCACGATTTGCTTCCTTTCCCTCGAGGAAGCATCCCTTTTACTCCCCCCTCGTGCCCTCCGCATTGTCGCAACGATCCCTCGACGATCCCTCAACGTAGTTGCGATTCAGTGTGACCGCTTCCTTTCCCTCGAGGAAGCACCCCTTTTACCCCCCCTCGTGCCCTTAGGCGATCTCGATTCCTTTCCTCGAGATTGCCGACGCAGTTCTCCCTGCCCCTCGGGGAGACGTGTTATATCAAATGGCGCGCTTGGGAGGATTCGAACCTCCGGCCTCTGGAACCGGAATCCAGCGCTCTATCCAACTGAGCTACAAGCGCGAGCTACGACTGAATATAAATAATCAACCATGCCCCTGCCATCGACCGGCGACAGGTAAAGATCAAAGATTGAGTAATTCTTAAAGAATGGGATGACCGATACCGCCCTCATAAAGAATAGGATGACCGATACCGCCCTCACAAAGAATAGGATGACCGATTCCGCCCTCATAAAGAAATTCAAAGCAGATCCTGCGGCCGGCTATTCAGCTCTGTTGGACCGATATACACCCGTGCTGTTACGGATGATCAGACGATTCCTTTCTGATCCGGATGAAGTCATGGAAACCTATACATCGATCTGCGAGCGACTCCGCCAGAATAACTTTCAGGCTCTGAAGCGTTTTCGGATCAACAGCGAGCTGACCCCGTGGTTGAGCGTTGTCGTGGCGAATGCGTGTCGGGATCGATTCCGGAAAAACCGAGTGACTTCGGTACCCAATTCGGTTATTTCCAAACTGGACAAACTCGGCCAGCTCGTATTCAGATATTATTACCAGGAACGGATGACCCAGTCGGAAATCGCCGATAACATACAGGGAAGACATGAAATGGCATGTTCATCGCTGGATGTGGCCCGATCTATTGAGAAAATCAACGACTTGTTATCTGTCAGTAAAAGGTGGCATCTGATAGCGGCACTTCGAGCCAATCGGCCCGTCCTGTCTATTGACGACAGTTCGGCCGAAGGCGCATTTCCAATCGTAGACACACTTTCTTACGATCTCGGTGGGAAGGATGAATCTGAGGAACAGTCTTCCCGGTTGAATCAGGCAATAAAGGAACTGGATACAGAAGATCAGCTTCTGGTACTTTTACGCTTCGAGCATGGTATGAGGGCGATCCAGATCGCAAAAATCATGCAGTTCGAAAATCACAAGTACGTATATACACGCCTGAGAACAATCATAAATCGTCTACGAAGACAGGTTGGCGTTGAAGTGGAAGATGCCTGATCGCAGCATTACCTTTGTTCGATCCATCTTTACAACAACCCGTCTCGATGACAAACCCCGTTCCCGAACCCTGTTCGGAATCCGCAGTTCGGGATCCTGCCGTTACTGCTGAAAAATCTTTTCTTTCTGATGTGTGGAGTCCAGATGGCCCGATTCTGCTCGACGGACGCCTTGAACGTAGAAGATTTGCACCCTGGAAAACGATCGTTATCGGTCTTATTGTTGCGTTTCTCCTTTTCCAGGGCATCGCCACGGCCGTAACGCTGTTCTTCCTGATCGTCATAAACGGTGTATCATTGTCAGAAATGGGCCCGGATATCGAATCGCTGCAGGCAGTGATGCGGGCCCACGCCGACGACTTGATCATCGCCAATTCGATTGGGCAGATCCTGGGCCTTCTGATTCCGTCGATCTTATTTGCCCGGTTGCACAGTTCGAACAGTACCGGTTTCCTCAGACTCAGAGGAGCCGACATTCGATTGATCGCGCTTTCAGTGGTAGGACTTTTTGCCCTTATCCCGATTGTACAGTGGGTTGGAAGCGTGACGGACGCGCTGCCGTGGCCCCAGGGAATACGCGATTTTGAACAATCGCAGATGGACATGATCGAAAACATTCTCGATCAGGATTTCAGTGTTTTTTTCGCAATTTCCATGATGGCCCTTACCCCGGCAATCTGCGAAGAAATTCTTTTCCGGGGATACATCCAGCGTCAGGCGGAACGAATCATGGGGGTTTCGGTGGCAATTATATTTTCGGGGATCATTTTCGGACTGTACCACATTCGTCCGACGCAAGCCTTGCCCCTCGCTCTTCTGGGTGTGTATATGGCGTATCTGACGTGGCGATCTGGTAGCCTGGTTCCGGCTTTTATCGTACATCTGGCCAACAATTCATTCGCAGTATTTCTGGGGAAATATTTGAAAAATCGCGGCGACACGGGGTTTGATCTTGAGTCGATTCAAATACCGCTGTTTATCGTATTGTCGGCGATCGCGGTTTTAGTTGCAGTGACGTATATCTTCCATCAGACGGCGGCGAGGCTGCTGACTGAGACAGGGGATGGAGAAACTGTTCCGGGGGAGGAAATCAGCGCCATGAGTGAGGGAGGGAATCAGCACCATGAGTGAGGGAAATGGTAAAGACTGGGTCGTCGTATTTTCTACGGGAACGGATTATGAGGCGTCTCTCGTTCGTGACCGGCTCGACGATTCCGGATTGGATGCGGTAATTCTTGCCCATCGGGATCACGCGTTCAATCTGAATGTGGGAAAACTTTCTGTCGTAGAGGTGCTCGTAGCGTCTCATCAAGTGACAGATGCACTTGCTGTTCTTGGATCAGTGCCGTTCACCGACGAAGAACTTACTGCCGCTGCCATGAGTGCTGACCCGGTTGCACACCGGGAGTCCGACGCAAGCAACGAGCAGACTGACGAGTAGAACCTCTGGATGATTATGAGCGGGTCTGGATCAACACGTATTTTTACAGCCATCGTCGGAATCCCACTTTTTATCGCTCCGATGTACTTGGGGGGTATCTGGTTCACGCTTCTCATTGTCGTGGTAGCGGTGTTTGCTCAAATTGAGCTTTACAGATTGCAATCCCATCTGTCCTGGAAGCCGAATGTGTCTGCAGGCCTGATTCTGGGGGCCGTGCTCATTCTCCGCGCGGATATCGAATTTGCCACACCGGTGGTGTTGTTGCTTCTGGTTTTTCTTGTTCTGGAATCCTCACGACAGGGACCGGCCGGGAATCCCATGGCGAGGGTGGGCGGCACGTTGACAGGAGTTGTTTATCCCGCGTTATTTCTTTCGTTCCTTCCACTGATTCGCAGTGGTCTGGAAGAATCATTCGGAGCCACGGAAGCGTTTTCGATCACATTGTTCATGATTGCACTGATATGGATTTGTGATACGACAGCGTACTACGCGGGGCGAGCTGCAGGTAAAACTCAGCTGGCTCCTGAGGTTTCGCCGAATAAGACGGTTGAAGGTGCCGTCGCCGGAGTAGCCGGTGCGTTGATTGCAGCCGTGGCCGCGCGTTTTCTCTTTTTTCCGTTTCTGAGTTGGATGGATGTCAGCGCCTTCGCTCTCATCGCCTCTGTAATTGGACAGCTGGGAGATCTTGTGGAGAGTTCTTTTAAGCGCTCTGCCAAAGTAAAAGACGCGGGTTCAATGCTTCCCGGACATGGTGGCTTTTTGGACCGATTTGACTCCATTATACTGGCAACTCCCGTTTACTATTTGTATCTCATAATGGCCACGGATTATTTGTAATCATCCGTGCCGACTGACACTTCCTGCGGCATTGCGCCACCTGGAAGAGTTAACGGATCCTGGATCGGAACGTCCGTCGGGAGACCCGGTTACAGTTGGTCTTTTAGAGGAAAATTGCCTGAAATCATGGGAGTGCTTTCCAAAAAGAGAAGTCGGAACAGGCGATTCGAATACGAACCCCGTTATTACGATCCGACGAAGGACGATCGTCTGAGGCGCCGTATGAGGATCACAAGAAAGGACGTACCCCGCGGGAAGAAACAGAGTGCTCTCACGCTGGGCATTCTTTTCGTCCTCGTGTTAATTATTTACTTGAGTGTCTAATCGGAAGGTGTCCACGAATAACGGATCAGGATTGTTGGAAGTAGAGAAAGAGTTCACCGCACGGGTGCCTGTCGACGAGGGGCAGGTCATTTGGCAAATGCCCGTCGCACTTGCCAATAAAATTGCGGCAGGTGAGGTGGTCCAGCGGCCTGCATCGGCGGTCAAGGAACTCATGGAGAATGCGCTCGACGCCGGTGCAACGGAGATTGCCCTGTACCTGAAAAGTGCCGGAAGCGAACTGATACAGGTAGTCGATAACGGATGTGGCATGAGTCTTCAGGATGCGAGAATTTGCCTGAATCGTCATACTACGAGCAAAATCAGAGGAATTGAAGACCTGGACTCCATTCGGACATTCGGTTTTCGGGGTGAGGCGCTCTCCTCGATCGCGGCCATCTCTAACGTGGTACTTCGTACGAAGCGCGTCGGTGATGAAATGGGCACGGAAGTAATCGGCGACGGGAGCACCGGGGGATCGGTGACTCCGGTGGGCACGACCGACGGGACGTCGGTTACGGTGCGGAATATATTTTATAACGTTCCAGCCCGGCGAAAATTTTTAAAGAAACCGGCCACGGAATTAAAACATATCCTGGATAGTGTTCATGTTCTTTCGATGGCAAACCCGTCGGTTTCGTTCCGCATAGTGAGTGACGGAAATGAACTGATGAAATTTCACGCGCGTTTGTTTGATGAAAAATCGGATGCCCTGAGTGCGAGAATTGGAGACGTTCTGTCGCTGAAAAACCCGCGTAATCTGATTCCTGTTCAGGAGACAACAAGTTATTTATCGGTATCTGGTTTTATCGGACGTCCGGAAGAGGTTCGCCGAAGCAGGGGACAGCAGTACCTGTTTGTCAACGGGCGTTCGGTACGGCACAGATACCTTGAACACGCCATTTTTTCTGCCTACGAATACCTGATTCCGGACGGAACCTATCCGCTGTTTGCCATATTTCTTTCCATTGATCCTCGCCATGTCGACGTGAACGTGCATCCCACCAAGGCTGAGGTCAAATTTGACGATGAGCGCGGAGTGTACAGCATTTTGAGAACCGTCGTGCGTAAAACACTGGGGATGGCTGAGATGATTCCTGATGCTTCGGGTGCCATACCGCTGCAGGGATTAAAACTTGATTTCAAGGCCAACCAGAAAGAGTCTTTTTCAGGATACGGTTCGGGTCAGTCACCCGGACAGGTCAGTGAACAGCTCTATAACGGCCATCTTTCGGGAGTACCGTCACGGGCAACGGGCGCGGGGGGGGAAGCGACAGATTTCGACTCGGTGGAGTCTGGTTCTTCGGCGGATCTTCTGTGGCAATTACACGACGCTTACGTGCTGACTCAAATTCGCACCGGACTTGTGATTGTCGATCAACAGGCCGCGCACGAACGCATCTTGTACGAGAAAGCACTCGAAAGCCTCTCAGGTGGATTTGGCTTGTCTCAGCAACTGCTTTTCCCTCGGACATTGGAGTTCGATGCATCCGATTTCGTTCTCTTGAAAGAGCTGATTCCTGACCTGCGTTCTCTCGGTTTTGATCTCGAACAGTTTGGTGGTCGCAGTATCATGCTCAGAGGTGTTCCGGCAGACATGGTCGCTGGTGATGAACGATCTGTACTGGACGAAATAATCGAACAGTACAAACATTTCGAGGATGTTGACCATCTCTCGGGGCATGAAAACCTGGCACGCAGCATCGCACGAAAGAGCTCTGTAAAACCTGGAAAAAAATTGTCACATCAAGAAATGCGAGCGCTGATTGATCAACTGTTTCTATGTTCAACGCCGTATTCGAGCCCGGATGGGCGACCGACAATCGTGAAGCTGTCGGTTGACGAACTTCGGGAGCGATTCAACCAGAAACTCTGAAGCCGGATGAAGAGTACGGTTCGCAATTATATCCGCGAGCACAGCTTGCTTCAAGATTCAGATCCGGTCGTGGTGGGCGTCAGTGGGGGCGTGGATTCGATGTCGCTCCTTCACATACTGTATGAATTGGGTTACGATATTTTTGCCGTTCATTTTAATCATGAATTGAGGGGCAGAGAGTCCGATGCCGATGTCCAATGTGTTTCCGATTATTGTGCCGGACTGGGTATTTCATTTTTGTCCGTTCGGCTCGGCAATGAGATCCGAAAACAATCCGGATCGGGCTCGATTCAGGAGTGCGCTCGCCGACTTCGCTATAATCATTTTCGGCGCATTGCTGTCGCGAAAGGGATCCGTCATGTCGCTGTGGCCCACAATCGAAACGATCAGGCCGAGACGGTGTTGTTGAATCTGAAAAGGGGAACAGGTCTCGACGGAATGGCCGCCATGAGAGCGAGCCGGGTGCTGAATCATTTCGACCCCTCCGAGGCGTACCAGGGAGAAGATCCGCACGATTCTGGAGATCGGATCCACCTCATCCGACCACTCCTATGCGTTCGTCGTCGTCAAATCGAGAGTTATGTCGCGGATCGTGCGATTCCCTGGCGGGAAGATAAAAGTAATCAGGATTTACGGTATACGCGAAATCGGATTCGACACGAAATAATCCCGGAGCATGCGCGCGGTATCCGCCCGGATTTCATCGACGATATCGCAGAAGCAGCTGAAGCTGTCGCCCGTGTTGTTGACGAGGTAATCCCTGAGTCGCTCCCCGGGCCACTGAGAAACTGGACTCACCTTGATCGACGATTGCCCATCGAATCACTGATGCAGCTTTCAACCGTGCTGCGATCCTGGTTATATCTGCGTGCCCTTCGGCGCTGGCTGCCGGCGGCCCCGGCGCGATCCACGACCATTTCGGCGATCGATTCACTTTTGCGTTCTCAACCGGGTCGACGGGTTCAATTTAAATCAGGGTGTATATGGCGGGAACGTACAGCCATTCACTTCGATCGGCGACCTGTCGCAGGCGTTGCGAAAGCAGACCCGGAATCCATTCTTGACTCAGAGCTTGATTCGAGATCCATCGAACTGGTACCGGGTATTTCGGTCCGGGTGGACGATCGTTACGTGGACCTCGAGATAAAGAGCTTGGACGGGGCTCAAAGCGTCATTACAGAGCGCGGTGAAGACTGTTGCCGTGTTTTCCTGGATTTGAAAAAGGTAACCGGCTCGCTCACCGTCAGACGCTGGAGGGCCGGGGACCGCTTCGTACCGCTGGGAATGAAAGGCTCAAAGAAAGTGAAGTCATATCTGACCGATGTAAAAGTCGAATCATCCCTGCGCTCGGATGTGCACGTGGTTTGTGATGATGAGAAGATTGTCTGGTTGGTCGGGCACCGCCTCGACAACCGGGTTCGCCTCGACAAAGACAGCCGGATTGTCGCGAGGCTTTGTGTCGGGTCAAAAATCGTCGATATGACATCTGTGCCGGTTGACAAATCCCGGCATCCGTGACGCCAAGAATGTGCCTCGCAAAGCGTATTATTACGCTGCAAAGCAACCAACAGGGAATAAACAACACACGAAATTGTTGCACATGAACGAGAACCAGTCACTGACTCTACGTGGAGACACGTTTCGCATATACCTGGATCGCAAAACGATTCAAGAACGCGTAGCAGAGCTTGGCCGTATGATCTCTACAGACTACGACGGCAGGAAACCCATCTTGATCGGTGTCCTGAACGGGGCATTCATGTTTCTTGCAGATCTGATGCGATCCATTGATATTGAATGCGAGGTGGATTTTCTCAAACTGTCGTCTTACGGGGTGGAGAAGATTTCCAGCGGGGTAGTCCATGAACTCAAGAAGATCGATGCTCCGATTGAAGGAAGACACGTCATCGTCGTAGAGGACATCGTCGACACAGGCCTGTCCATGCAGTTCATCATGGATATCATGAAGAAGTACAGGCCGGCTTCCCTGAGCGCGGCCACGCTTCTTCACAAAACGGCAGCCACGCGTGTTGAAGTACCTCTGCAATACGTGGGCTTCAAGATCAAGAATCTATTTGTAATCGGATATGGTCTCGATTATGGACAGCTGGGGAGAAACCTCCCTGATATTTATATAATCGAGGAGGAAGAATAATGTCCAAAAGCCGTCCTGAAAGAAAAGAGCCCCTTTATTACGGTGAATATTTACAGCTGAGTAAACTTCTCGAGGCGCAGGGGCTGGAGAGCACCAAGGTTGGAGCCACGGCGCACGATGAGATGTTATTCATCATTGTTCACCAGGCTTTTGAGCTCTGGTTCAAACTGATTTTGTGGGAATTGGATGCACTTAAACGCTTGTTCGAGAAAGGCGTCGTTGCAGAAAAAGAATTGGGCAGGGGTGTTGCCCACCTTGAGCGGATCATTGAAATCCAGCGTCTGTTTTCGACTCAGATAGATATCATGGAGACGATGACACCTCTCGACTTTCTGGATTTTCGAGACACACTGTTCCCGGCATCCGGATTTCAGAGTGCACAATGGCGGCTGATTGAGAACTCGATGGGAATGAGGCCAAAGGACAGATTTGGATACGAAAAAACCCGCTATTCGAGTCGGCTCAACGATGCTGATCGTACACGTGTGGAGGCGGCCGAATTGTCGCCTTCTCTTTTTGATCTTGTTGAAGCGTGGCTCGAAAGAACGCCATTTATACGGATGGGAGACTACGACTTCTGGAGCGAATACGGACTTGCTGTTGACGAAATGATGGGAAGGGACCGGCAAGTTATTGATACGAATCCGCTGCTCACGATGAGCGAAAAAGAAGAGCAGGTCCAGAACCTGCAGAAAACGAAAAAACATTTTGCCGCGCTCTTCGATGAGGTCTCGTATCAGAAGCTGCAGACGGAGGGTGTTTCGCGGTTATCACACCGGGCCCTCAAGGCCGCTCTGCTCATCCATCTTTACCGCGACGAGCCGATACTCTACACGCCGTTTCGGTTCCTGAAAGCACTCGTAGATATCGATGAGAATTTTTCAGCCTGGCGTTACCGGCATGCGTTGATGGCCGAACGCATGATCGGCACCAAGATCGGAACGGGCGGATCTTCAGGTCACGAATATCTGCGGAAAGCGGCAGAACACAATAAAGTATTCTCCGACCTGACGAATTTGTCCACGTTTTTTATTCCTCGGTCTGATCTTCCCGTGCTTTCAGAGGAAATAAAGAGGCAGATGGGTTTCCGATTTACCTCGGATTAGCAGGCATGGACTGGTCAACCAGTTTCTCGGCGAGTAACCAATCGATCTCGGAGATCTCTTTTTTACCGGCAGTCAGGTCTCGTAGTAATCGTTCTTGTTCTTCGGCCCGGGCCTTGGCTTCAGAGTAGGGGATTGTGTGGAAGGAGACGAGGGAATATCCCGGGATGAAGCGGTCAGGAAACCGTTTTTCGAGTTCGAAACCGAGGAGTCGGCGCAGCTTGTATTCGCCGTCGTTCACAAGGTCTCTCATTTCTATGTAATTCGAAATCGCCATATCTGCAATCGCATAAGCGTCGGCGACACGGTTCGCAGAGAAGTCGGATAAGGCCGTATGCCAACTCTCCGGCAAATCGTCCAGAAGCTGTCTCAAAACCGTGCAGTCTTCAAACGCACAATTCATCCCCTGACCGAAAAACGGAACAACAGCGTGAGCTGCGTCTCCGAGCAGGCAGGCCTCGCCGCCGTAGTTCCAGAACGGGCAACGCACGGTGCCAAGATGGCCGGTCGGATTGGCGGAAAACTGTTCGGAAAGGCCTTCCAGAAGCGTCCACACATCCGGAAACTGATTCTGAAAAAAAGAATCTACAGCGTCAGGTCGGTCGAGTGCTTCGAAACTGACAGAACCGCTGTGAGGCATAAACAACGTACACGTAAAACTGTGATCCATATTGGGTAATGCAATCAGCATGAATCCGCCCCGAGGCCATATGTGAAGTGCTTCGATAGGCAGTTTCGGGCTCCCATCCAGATTCGGATGAATCGTCAGTTCCCTGTATCCGTGCTCAAGGAATGACGTGTCTACAGACAGATTTGCCTGCTCGACCATCGCTCTGCGGAGCACCGATCCGGCGCCGTCCGCACCAAAAATCACATCCGGTTTCTGGCTTGCTGAAAACGATTCAGTCCCTCCGTTTTCCAGGGAACGAGAATACGATGGTGTTCGGGAGTGGAGATCGACGGACTCTGCGTTGACCTTGAAATGCAATTCGATCCCCGGATATTGCGCTGAAGCCTCGAGCAGTTTTCGATTCAGGTCTGCCCGCGAAACAGATCGGATAAACTGATCGGGGTTGCTGCTGTACGGCTGAAGATGTGTCGATCCATCGAGATCATGAATCATCCTGCCGCGCATGGGAATGGTGATCGAGAGGATATCATCGGCCATCCCGATGCGTTCGAGGGCTGCGAGACCGCGGGCGGAAATCGCGAGGTTTATGGAGCGCCCCCCAGGTGCTGAAGCAGAACGCAGATCCCGGCGCTTTTCGAACACTTCAACGGTGTGTCCGAGATCAGCAAGGTGCAGAGAGAGCAATGAACCTGCCAGTCCGCCCCCGATTATGTGAATATGAGAGGATGCAATCATCGGTCGAGTGCAAGAAAGAGGATCTCCACGAAATGGAATACATCTTCAAATGTATTGTATAGAGGAACCGGTGCTGCGCGTATGACGTCGGGCTCTCGCCAATCGGTGCTTACACCGCGAGCACTGAGTCGGTCAAAAACGTCGCGCCCTCCAGGAATACGCAGCGACAATTGTGCTCCTCTTTGCGAGGGGTCCGAGGGAGTCATGATCGATATGTCCGGACACTTCTCACCCAGGAGATACTCCAGAAACAACGTCAACCGACGAGATTTAGTCTGCAGCTTCCCGAGACCGGCCCGATCAAATACATCGAGAGAAGCGCGCAGCGCCGCCATCGACAGAATCGGAGGATTGCTCAACTGCCAACCCTCCGCGCCCTGCATCGGCTTGAAGTCGTCGGGCATCTGAAACCGGGTCTCCTTGTCATGTCCCCACCACCCTGAAAGCCGTGGCAAGTCAAAAGAGCGGCCGTGTCTCTCATGCACAAAGATCGATCCTGGGCCCCCTGGTCCGGCATTCAGGTATTTATAGCTGCACCACACGCTGAAATCCACGTTCCAGTCGTGGAGCAGAAGAGGCACGTTGCCCGCGGCGTGAGCCAGATCAACACCGACCAGAGATCCGTTTCGGTGGGCGGCCTCCGTGATTGGTTCGATCTCAAAAAACTGACCCGTGTAATAATTTACACCGCCCAGTAAAACGAGAGCGATCCGTTGCCCGTGTTCCTCGAGATAGGAGGTGATGTCATCGGTACGGATATGCGATTCACCAGACCTGGGGTTGATCCGGTGGATTCCTTGAGCGGGATCATACCCGTGCCATGCGATCTGTGAGCTGATCACATACTGGTCGGACGGGAATGCACCTCCTTCGATGAGGACGCCGAATCTTTCCGGCAGCTCCCTCGCGTAGTCTTCTGTTAATGAAATTGAGTGCTCAAGTACCGCATGGTGGTGGCCATCGAATCGCAAAAGATTCTCCTTCCTTTCGCTTGATACATCGTTGGATCGAGCAGGGTATGCCCTACGGCAAACCCGATGACCCCACGGTCACGCATATTGAAATCTTTCCTAAAGAGCGGATCATGGAGCGCAAAGGAACTCAGCAGCTAGTGTCCGTGGCGCATTATTCCGATGGATCGACCGAAGATATCACGCGCATGACACAATTCGATTCCAACGATACAGAAATGGCCGACGTGAATCTTACCGGTCTGGTAACGAC
>JACZYD010000078.1 GCA_022571255.1 Bacteroidota bacterium | reverse complement strand
ATGAGCCCCCCGCGTTTTCGCCGCCGAATCCGAGATTCAAAGACGAGATCCCCAGATGCTGGAGAAACGGGGTGTAGTCTGAGCCGGAACCGAGTGGTGAAATGGGGAGATCCCCGGTATGGTCTGCGTCCAGTGAACCGTCGACCTGTTTTCGGGCGAGGGAACGCTCCGCCACGCTTACGCCTGTTTGGGGATCCGTCACGTCGCGGGCAATCTGGTTGATGAACGGCTCGAGCGTATGAGATCCTCCCATATTCAGAAAACCGCGGCCGTTGCTGTCCGTGTTGATGTAAGTGACGAGTTTTTCGCGCAGTTCGTCGGCATGATCTTCAACCCATTCGGTCGAGCCGAGTAAACCTGGTTCTTCGGCATCCCAGGAAGCAAAAATGATCGTCCGTTTGGGTCTCCATCCCGTTTTTAACAGTTCTCCGATTGCGCGAGCCTCTTCGAGCATAGCCACCTGGCCACTGGTTGGATCGGAGGCGCCAAAAGCCCATCCGTCCCGATGATTTCCTCGCATAACCCACTCGTCCGGATACTCAGACCCTTCGATTCGCGCGATCACGTTGTGAGCCGGCACAATATCCCAGTTGAATTTGAGGCGCATGTGCACGCGGGCTGGCCCCGGACCGACATGGTACGTCACCGGAACACCGCCCTTCCAGGACGCGGGCACCACGGGTCCGCCGAGGGCGGCAAGAATCGGTGTTGCATCCTCATAGGATATCGGTAGAACCGGAATTTTCATGACCGAAGGTGCCTCTTCGGGCGAGTATCGCTCGGCATTTTTCGTGGCCGCTATGAACGGCGTCAGTGGATCCCCGGGGTAGAGCGGCATATCGGAAACAGAGCCTCGCTGCACACCTCTGGCCATCCTGAAGGGGCCTTCGGGGTAGACATCGCCGCGAACATAACCGTCGTCGAGCGGATCTGAATAAAGAATCGTGGCCACAGCGCCGTGCTCAAACGCCACTTTCACCTTGATTCCACGCCACGAGCCGCCGTATCTCGCCAATACGATTTTCCCTTCTACGCTGATTCCCATGCGTTCGAGCTCTTCGTAGTCTTTCGGGATTCCCTGATTGACATAGACCACTTCGGCCTCGACATCGCCATCTGCAGAGTAGGCGTTGTATGGTGGGAGAAGGTTTTCGCGTACCTGTGAAGAGGCGTCTTCTTCGATCATGGGCTCTTCGAGTTTCAATCGATAAAACTCCGGTGCGACCAGCTCCACGGAGAGCTCTTTTGGGGTCGGAAAGAGGATATAATAGGTTTCGATTTCGGTTTTGAATCCCCATTCGTTGAACAGATCCCGTACATATTCTGCATTCGCCGCTCCCTGCGGTGAGCCCACATGCTGCGGTCGAGCTGTAAGATGCTTCATCCAGGTGCGAAGGTTCTCCGTCGTGAGCATGGCATCGAACCGATCTTCGAGTGCCTCCTGCCGGGCAGAATTTTCCGGGGAGAATCCGATGATTATT
This sequence comes from Bacteroidota bacterium, assembly GCA_022571255.1. GTDB lineage: Bacteria > Bacteroidota > Rhodothermia > Rhodothermales > UBA10348 > N075bin62. The sequence continues at coordinate 13,965 of JACZYD010000078.1, read as the reverse complement.
TCGTCACCGACCGGCCGCACGAAGGCGAGCGAAAGGACGGCCGTAATGATCAGGAGATAGGAATTGCGCTTCATTGCGGTAGATGGTTTTAATTCGGGGGGAGATCAGGGCACGCAGCAAAATGTCGGGATTCGTACCGGTCCGTGCAACTAATAATTCAGATATTCAGAGAGTTCACCGAGGAGAGTCTTTGCCCCGGTGTCAGGCAATTCAACCAGCGGCGGTCGAACGCGAGTCCATCCGGAGGAAGCGCCTGTGCGAGACAGGATTAACTTTACGCCAGGAGCGAACGGATGCTGTTCCATACTCGCGCGGAGTTGTTTCATGAAATCGATGGCGGCCGCGCCGCCCAGCCCGTCGAACACGCGCCTGCACAATTCACTCGTTACGTTCACCGACGCAGAAATACATCCAGCTCCGCCAGCGGCCAGCACGTCGGGCAGCAGACGCTCTGTGCCCGTGAAAATACTCAGTCCCGGAAAATTCGAGCACAGCGAGAGGGTATGCTCCTCGTCGCCCGTCGAGTCTTTGACGCCCTCGATCACGGGCCCAAATGTATCAACAAGCCGCGCGATCAATGCGTTTGAATACCCTGCTCCTGCCATCCGTGGAAAATGATAGAGCATGATGCGCAATTGATCATCCGAGACGCCTTCAATCAGTCTGCGACAACTTTCAAAGAGACCGGCATCCGTAACCGATTTGTAATAAAAAGGGGGCAGCAGCAGCACTCCTCGAAAGCCCAGTTCAACAGCGTGCGATGTCAAAACCAGCGAATCCGCGTGGGCTGTGCAGCCCGTTCCGACTAGAATTCGCTCCACAGGCAAACCCGCTTCGCCCACGCGGTCCATCAATTCAAGGCGTTCTGAGACCGAAAGCGAGTTGGCTTCGCCGGTTGTGCCCAGTATTACAACGCCGTGGCACCCTGAATCCAGTAAGAAACGCAAATGAGATGCCAGCCGTGCATGATCCACAGAAAGGTCAGCCCTGAACGGTGTCACAGAGGCAGCCCAGATTCCGAATAGACTATTCATTGTGATTTCTGAGCTGGATTACCGGGCGTATCAGGACCCCACAGGCGCGCGTTTACGGCATCGGATTGCCCCCGGGGGGTACTGAGTGAATCCCAATCCGTGCCGACTTCATTTCTTGAGAGCAGTACGATCTGCCCGACATGATAGGCATAGTGCGTAAGCTGCCGCATGATGGCTTCGATCACCACATGTTGATCTCCTCGAATCACGACCATCGCCGAGAGGTCTTTCGGCGAAAGTGCTCGGACGGTGTTGAACATCATTTTCCAGCCATTTTCCCAGAGGGCGAGGATTTGAGCCCGAGTTGATTCGGCGTCCAGCTCGAATGCGGTATCGCGATTTCGATCTTGCTTTTCGCCGTCTGAGGTCAGAAAATCTCGCCACCGAGACCGCATATTTCCGGCCATATGTTTCATGATGATGGCGATGCTGTTGGCTTCCGAGTCTGATCGACGAAAAAACGCGTCGTCATTGATTCTTGAGACGGCCGTTTCAGCCATTTTTTTATAATTCTCAAACTGTTTGATCGCATCGGTGAGCGCGATGTGCGAAATGGACAAATCCGACATGTCGGTTCACAATTGATGAAAGGAAGTCCGTACAATACGCAACCGGGCCAAGACTTACCGTAATATGTGTGTTTTCCGAATCGCGCGCCCGATCTCGCGAACCATTACGCGCGCGATCACTCGCTCAACCACGCGCCCGATCATTCCGCAAAACGCAGAACATTCGTCATCATTCATTCTGTCACTCCGTCTTTTCAAGAGAAGCCGCATCGCACACTTCTGGCCCTGACGGTACCTGTGGTTATTTCGCTCATCGCCGAACCGCTCACTGGCCTGATCGATACGGCATTCATCGCACGCCTGGGATCCGTGTCGATGGCGGCTCTCGGAGTGGGTACAATTGCCCTTTCTTCAACATTCTGGATATTCAACTTCCTGGGCATCGCAACCCAGACCGACGTGGCCAGAGCCATTGGAGCCGGTGACCAGAAAGCCGCGAAAGAACACGCCGGACTGACGATTGTGTTGGCCCTTGTTCTCGGGCTGATCACCATGGTCGTGCTGTTTCTGTTCGTATCCGAGATATCCGGACTGCTGGGAGCGAACGAAGCCATACAGCGCGACGCAGATCTCTACATCCGGATCCGGCTCTTCGGAATGCCCGCCGTTCTGGTAACCGTCGCTGGATTTGGTGTGCTGAGGGGAGTGCACGACATGAGGTCGCCGCTGTGGATCGCAATCGGCTTAAATGTGATCAATCTGATATTGGATCCGCTGCTGATTTTTGGAATGGCTGGTTTTCCGGCGCTGGGAATCAAAGGCGCCGCGATCGCCAGCGTCATCGCTCAATACTCGGGCGCTGTGGCTACAATATGGTTTATCTTGAATCGGATCGGCCTGGTACCCGGTTTTGACTGGCCAAGGGCAAGACGTCTCATAAGAACGGGTGGAGATCTGTTCGTCCGAACAGGCATGCTCATCCTGTTCTTGGTCATCGCAACGCGCCAGGCCACCCGAATGGGGCCGGATGCGGGCGCGGTTCATCAGGCGATCCGCCAGGTTTGGATGTTCTCGTTATTATTTCTGGATGGATTTGCCGTAGCCGGTCAAAGTCTGATCGCCTACTACCTGGGTAGCGGCGACTTGCAGACTGCCCGGAACGTGGCAGCAACGGTGTGCCTCTGGAGTCTGATAACCGGTTTCGCGTTAGCGTTTGTCATGTGGGCGGGGACTTCATTCATGACGAGTCTACTCATTCCTGCATCCGCGATCGGCCTGTTTCACGGGCCGTGGATTGCGTCAATTATCATCCAGCCCGTCAGCGCCTTGACGTTTGCCACGGATGGAATCCACTGGGGAACGGGAGATTTTCGCTATTTGCGAAATGCAATTTCGGTAGCAACGGTGGCAGGGGTTGGTGGGCTGTTTCTGATCGATACAGCACCGGAACAGGGCCTTCTCTGGATCTGGATACTTACAGGTGTTTGGATTATCATTCGTGCATTGTTCGGACTGATTCGAATCTGGCCGGGATTCGGACAGGCGCCATTACGTGTAAATCCCTGAGTGGAACAGGTGTGCAACCACGTTGCACACTGATCCGGAGGCCACGTTGCGCACCGATTCGGAGGCCACATCGCGCACCGATCCGGAAGTCACATTGCGCACCGATTCGGAGGCCACGCTGACCTTCAAATCTTATCCTGCACATGGAAACATTTGATCCCGCTGGATTTTTCAATGTCGGGTCGGCGTTTATTCATGTCAGGCTGCTCTATCTTTGAGCCGGCGGTCTGCATCCCGATAATCCTTCAATTTGATCCAAGAAATTCCGACACAACGAAATGGGTACACCGCATTACGAACGAGTCAAAAAGTTTATGCAGAAAGTGGGGCAGCCCACACCCGACCGTCTTACGACTCCGGACGAAAAAATACGAATTTTGCGGGCCCGGTTGATTCTGGAGGAAGCATTGGAGACGGTACATGCCATGGGAGTTCAGGTAAAGGCTGGTGGCGAAAACGGTCCGCTGATCGAAGAACCGTCGCTTGAATTCACAGCCAATGGCGATATTGATCTGTTCGAAGTCGTGGACGGATGCGCAGATATTTCCGTGGTTACTGTCGGTACATTGATCGCTTTTGGAGTCGAGGATGAGCCAGTTCTGGAAGAGGTGGACGAATCCAATCTGCGCAAATTTGAGGAGGGCAGCTACCGGCGGGAAGATGGAAAGTGGATGAAACCTCCGGGATGGACGCCTCCTGATATTCGAGAAGCCATTACGAGGGGTAATGGATTCTGAAACGATGGCTTCCAGTAATAATGGCTTCCAGAAACGATGGCTTCTAAGGCAGTAAATATCGGCAGACGCCTTCGAATCAGCACATCGGCGACGGCGGCAGCGGTGGCGGCGGTGGCAGTGGTCTTTTTGATGACTGGACCATCTTCCGTCATGATCGACTACGATATCGTACGGATCGATTTTCCTGCTGGTCTGGACAGTGGTGAGCCGTTCCTGACGGTCTCGCCGGCTGGCGTGGTATATGCGTCGTGGCTGGAAAAAGCGGAGAATGGGAATACGAGGTTTCTGTTTTCGTCACTGACCGTGCCGACGGCGGTGGTCGGGTCCGACGAAAACCAGGCCGAAGCAATCTGGAGCGTTCCCGTACTAATTGCCGAAGGTGACAATTGGTTTGTGAATTGGGCCGATGTGCCGTCAATCGCTGTGGGTACGGACGATAGAATTGCCGCGCATTGGCTGGAACGAATAGGGGTGGGGAAATATGCATATGGTATTCGATTTGTCCGGTCGTCAGATGGCGGAAAGACGTGGTCGCCTGCCGCGTGGTTACATGACGATTTGTCCGGAACCGAACATGGATTCGCTTCGCTGTCGATGGATTCGGATGGCTCGGTGGATGCCGTATGGCTGGACGGTCGAGCCATGGAACATGGCCGGGGCGGCATGGCTGTTCGCGGTCGCAGGATTGATCCGGAAGGAAACTTCGGGGAGGAGATTGTTTTGGACGAGAAAACGTGCGAATGCTGCCCGACTTCGCTTGCCAGATTGGAAGATGGTACGCTGCTCGCTGCTTATCGGAATCGATCTGATTCAGAAGTAAGAGATATCGCAGTCAGTCGCAGAGTGGGCGGACAGTGGTCGGAAGCAGAAATTGTTTCGACCGACGGCTGGCAGATTTCGGCCTGTCCGGTAAATGGCCCCGCCATCGACGCGAATGGCTCAGCCGCGGGGATCGCCTGGTTTTCAGCTCCCGATGATCAGCCCATTGTTCGGGCTGCTTTCTCAGAATCAGGAAACATCGACTTTGGGGAAGCATTCCGGATAAATGAAGGCAAACCGATCGGGCGCGTGGGTTTCAAGATGCTGGATGAGGAGCGAGGAATTGTCACTTGGATCGAATCCGGCACTGCCTCTTCCGCGACCAGTTCAAGCGGCGTGGCTACGGCTACGGACTCAGCCACAGCTACGGACTCAGCCACGGCTACGGACTCGGCCACGGCTCAGGCCACGGCCAGGGCTACCGACTCAGCCACGGCCACGACTTTCTTGCCCCCGGGAACGGCCGGAATAAAAATGCGCATTGTGCACCGGGACGGAACCTTGGAAAATGCTCGAGTCGTAGCAGCGACTTCCGCTTCCCGAGCGTCGGGTTATCCTCGGGTATCGGTGGCGGGAGACAGGATAATATTTCTCTGGACCGAGACAGGTGATACCAGACGAGTGGTTTCCGCCGTCGCGCGTCCGCGTACTCAGAATGTGCCAGAATAACCAGATTGATTATGAGCAGAGCTTCACGAAACAAAAAGCGCAAGAACAGGGAGGCGGATAATCCGACGATCAAGGCGAATCTGATGTGGATCGCTGTCGGGATCGCCGCGTTGGGGGCAGCCATGGCTCTGTACCTGGCAGATATTACGTTCACCATTGCGGCAGAGGGTCTCACGTCGAGCAGCGCGTGCTCGATCAATGAGTGGGTTAATTGCGACCTTGTGCAGGCTTCGAGTTATGCGCGGTTGTTTGGAGTTCCGGTAGCCTGGTGGGGCCTCCTGTTCTACGTTTTCGTTGGCTTTTCAGCGTTGTACGGCGCTGCCGGTAAAAATCCACAAGCGGCGGCGCCATACGTGGCAGCGTCATTTCTTGTATCGATCCTGGCCGTGTTGTTTTCGATTCTAAAAGGATTCAACCTGTATCAGATGGGTCTGCTTTGTCCCGTTTGCGTTGGAATGTACGCTGCGAATCTCGGGCTGATGTTGGTGTTGCCTTTCGGCCTTGGTCTCAGTTTTGGACAATGGGCAGGATTTGTGGCTTCTTACGTCAGTGCTGCATCGGGGAAAGAATCGGATCTGAAATTTTCTCCAAAAATCGTGACGGTTGTCAGTGTATTTCTGATTCTTTTTACGGTGGGTGGCACTTGGGCGGTCAACAAACAAAAAGGCAGCCCCGGCGCGGCCTCTACCGATATTGGTCGAAGTGTTCAGAATCATTTCAGGCAAACTCCACGGGTGGTAGAAACCAACGAGGAGGCTCCCGTGTGGGGAAATCCTGACGCCGAAATAACCATAGTAGAATTCGCCGATTTTCAGTGCCCGGCATGCCGTCAGGCAGCTGCTTTTTTTAAGCCGACTCTGGGAGAATACGAGGATCGCGTCAAGTTCGTTTTCATGAATTTTCCTCTTCGTCAACACGCTCTCGCGCGCGGCGCCGCAAGCGCCGCGATATGTTCTCAGGAGTTTGGTGATTTCTGGGGTTTCCATGACGATCTTTTTCGCAATCAACCCTCCCTCGGCACGTCACTCTACGATCGCCTTGCGTCAGATCGGGGGTGGGATACAGAAGAATTCCGGGCATGTATGCGTGGCAGTGACGTGGAGGCTCGTATCGAAAAAGAACTGGAACTGGGCTCCGCAGCGGGCCTGACGTCTACGCCATTCATACTCGTAAACGGACGCAGGCTCTCGGCGTGGAACATCGCAGACAACGTGAGAGCTATTCTGAACGAGGAGTTGCGTCGTCTGCAGTAGAGCGTCGGTATCGATCGTACGCATTGATGTTCGCAGTTCTTGCCGACGCCAACTTGTACCCGTAGATTCCCAGATCCATACACCCACCATCTCGGAGGCACCCGCATGCACAAGTATATCACAGAGCTGATCGGAACGTTTTTTCTGGTTCTGACCATTGGCTTGGTCGTTGGAATCGGTTCTCCGTTCGCTCCGTTGGTGATTGGTTCGGTCCTGATGGTGATGGTGTACATGGGAGGGCATATTTCCGGCGCCCACTACAACCCTGCTGCCACAATCGGTATATGGATGCGTGGGGCGATCGAAACCGAGGAAGTTGCCAAGTATATCGGTTTTCAACTCATTGGCGCCATTCTGGCCGCTGTCGTCAGTAACTATTTGGTGGGCAATACATTTGCTCCGGCTCCCGGCGGAGAGATGTTTCCGGCGCTTTTGGCAGAATTTATTTTCACGTTTGCTCTCGTTCTGGTGATTCTGAATACAGCCACTGCGGAGGAGACGAGCGGAAATTCGTATTTCGGTCTGGCCATTGGTTTTACTGTAATGGTTGGCGCATTTGCTGTGGGTGATATTTCTGGCGCAGCGTTCAACCCGGCGGTCGGGATGGGTTCGATCATCGTAGACATCGTTCTCGGCGATGGTACGTTTGGAGACGGATGGATTTATCTCGTTGGCCCGTTTTCCGGTGGCGCTGCTGCAGCCGTTGTGTTCAAGATGCAGCATCCCGAGTAATATTCAGATCACTTGGCGCGAGGCGATCAGCTCGAGATCACTCGGCGCGAGCCCGTTCTCTCATGGAACAGATTCCCAGATACAGGATGACGGGAATCGTTTTTCGCTTTGCGGGTCCCTGCAGGTCCAGGGTTGCCCATCCTATGGAGAACGTCCACGCCGCAGGTCCTATCCAGCTTACCCACCAGGGAAGTCGTCCGATCAGGAAGGTCAAGAGTCTGCCGGCGAGCTGCTGCCCGATAATTCGGGCGATTGTACCGAAAATGATTGTTTTTATGAGTCCCTGAACGATCACATAATTGAAAGCCTCAACCAGCATGGGCAAGGCGAAGACCCCTGCTGATTTCTTCAGAAATGCTTCCGCTTTTTCACTCTCAACGCCCAGATCCTCCAGCATTTTCTGCTGTTCTTCCTGACTCAGATCGGTAAATTGATTCGTTGCATATTCAGCGACGACCCATTCGACCTGCTCCCGGTCCGTTCCCAGCGGCGGTTTACCGACTTTCAGTGACATCGCCACATCCCGGACGGTCTCCTGAAAAGATACACCAGGATCCTGGCCGGTTATTGCACGGAAACCGTATGCCACTTCAGATGACCCGAGGTATCTGATTTCTCTCTCGAATCGAGAGCACAGCTCATCGCAAATCTCGGCGGTGGGATCCTCTTCATAAGCGGCAGTAAGACGCGCAAGTTCGCCGTCAGCCGTCGCATTGAAATCACTCCGGATGATACCGGCGAGGTATGCGAAATCTGCCGGCTCCAGGATTTGAAGGAGATCTTCCATGGGTGACGATTAAAACAATCTGGTGTAAACACGTGAAAACAGGTAGGCCCATCGATACGAGGTGGCCACAGCCATTGTTACGAGACGATTATGGATGCCTGTTGAATGGCACCCGTTGAATGGCAGCCGATGAATGGCAGCCGATGAATGGCACCCGATGAACGGTTAACATCAAATCTTGAAAGAAGATGCGTGTTTTTGATTGCAGAATTGAATACCCTTAATGCTTCAATTAGAATGAACCACGCGGGTGTGGGCAAAATAAAACACGGCGCAGTCCGAGAAGTCAATTTTACTTCAATATCGAACGCACAACAAATCAAAACAGAATGAAGGACGGACGGACCAGCGGTATTTTGATGCATATCACATCTTTGCCGTCCAGGTTTGGCATCGGTGATCTCGGACCTGAAGCCTATCGATTCGTAGATTTTCTGGCCGCATCCGGTCAATCGGTCTGGCAGATACTTCCCATCGTTCCGGTAGGTTTTGGAGATTCACCGTATGCCAGCCCTTCTACCTTCGCAGGAAACACGGCCCTGATCAGTCCGGAATTATTGCAAGAACACGGTCTTCTCGATGATGACGCGTTTGGGGATCTTCCGACATTCCCGACCGCCCTGGTTGATTTTGAAGCGGTACGTCCCCTGAAGTCAAAGTTTCTGAACCGGGCATTCTCGGCGTTTCTGAATGGCCGCGGGACGTTATCACGCAATGACTTCGACGCGTGGTGTAATTGCAATTCAGGCTGGGTGGATGACTACGCCTTGTTTCTGGCACTGAAATCGGCTTATGACTCTGCCGAATGGATGGACTGGCCCACGCCCCTGGCCCTTCGGCAGCCGGAAGCCATCGTTGCGGCACGTTCAAAATATGTCCGGGAAATTGAATACCAGAAGTTCAGCCAGTTTGTCTTTGATCTGCAGTGGCACGAGCTGAAGAAATATTGCAATGCGCACTCCGTCGAGATTCTGGGCGATCTCCCGATTTACGTGGCCCAGGATTCAGCGGATGTCTGGTCGAACCCCGAGCTGTTTCACCTGGACGATACGGGACGGGCGACGGTTGTTTCCGGTGTGCCCCCGGACTATTTCAGTGAGACGGGACAACTCTGGGGCAATCCGATTTACCGATGGGATCGCCTTGCAGAGACAGGATATAAATGGTGGATCGATCGCATGGCGCGAATACTCGATCTGGTCGATATCATTCGTCTGGACCATTTTCGAGGATTTGAGGCTTTCTGGCAAGTTTCGGTGGGGGAAACTACTGCGATAAACGGTAAATGGGTAGAAGGACCCGGGAGCGCTCTGTTCGATGCTTTACACGGAGCCCTCGGTGATCTTCCGATCGTAGCTGAAAATCTTGGCGTGATTACGGAGGGTGTTACAGAACTGATGAAGTCATTTCATTTCCCGGGCATGTCCATATTGCAGTTTGCGTTTGATTCCGATATGTCGAATGAATTTCTGCCGCATAATCTGTCGAGCGACACGGTGGCCTATACAGGTACACACGACAACGATACGTTTCTGGGATGGTGGACAGATACCGTGAGTACCCAGGACACCGAAACGATTGAAAAAGCCCGGGAATTTTGTCGAGAATATCTGAATATGGAAGGTAAACCGGATTCGGAATTGACCCGTGCGGCTATAGGATCACTCATGGATTCGGTTGCCCGCCTCGTCGTAACCCCGATGCAAGATCTGCTTGAACTCGGCGCGGATGCGAGAATGAACACACCCGGAACGGTAGGCGGGAGAAACTGGGGGTGGAGAATGAAACCGGAAGTACTTTCGGAGCAACTTTCAGCAGGATTGCTGAAAACAACTCGCGACAGTAAAAGAGTGGCTGCGCTTTAGCGGCGTTTTTTGAATAGAACGGTCGGCAGATATGCTACGTGCCGATCCGGAGGTCATGCGAGTATCGGCAGGTGGATGTTCGGAAGCGCATGGAGAGACCACACACACGCGACTACTTAGTCTCTTGCAAGGCCTGATCAATAATATCTTCGATCATCTCCATCGGAGGTACGCCCCGGATGAAGCTGCCATTGATGAAAAAGCCGGGGGTACCGGTGATTCCGAATTGTTCGCCCATCCCGATTGAACTCAGGACGGCTGTCACAGCGCTTTCATGCGCAGCTGAACCAGTGTCTTCAGCGCACTCAGACCAGACATCCATGTCGAGGTTACCGCCGGCCAGATAGGCGCGGCTCTGGTCGAAAATATTTTCCGGAGTGATCTCGTCCTGATTTTTAAAATAGGCATCGTGAAGTGTCCAAAATGCCTCTGGATCCTGTTGCGCCGTACAGACGGCTATTACGGCTGCGGGCATGGCCCACGGATGAATATCAAGCGGGAAGTGCATGTAAGCAAACCTCACTTCCTTCGGGTATTTTTTCAGGACTTGCTCGACTACATCGAATCCCTGTCGGCAGAATGGGCACTGGAAATCAGAAAATTCCACCAGCGTCACAGGAGCATCCTCATTCCCTCGTACGGGCAGATTCCGGATTGCGGCGTTGAGGCTTTCATTTCGCGCTTTTAATTCCAGTGCCGCCAAACGCTCGTCTTCTATTCTGGCTTCAGCAATTTCCTCGCTCGAGAGACTTGCGTCAAAGGGACCTGCCGCAACGAGATAGAAGTGCGTATCGTCGTGGGTGGTTAAAAACCTGAGGGTCTGCTGACCGATGACAACTGTACCTTCATCGAAGCCGTCCACATCAGCTTGTTCCATTGCGCCCACCGATATACTCTGTCCCTGCAATTGGTTTCTGAGCTGGTATTCCAGGTTCTCGCGGATGCGGGACTGGCGCTCAGGATCGTTATCGGCTTTCGTTTCGGTGACCGGACCGGCAGTCTCTACATCATGCAATGACTGCCCGCTGCCGTCTGCACAGCCGGTTATGGTAATCGCGATCACGAAAAACAAGTATTGTGCCCTGTTCATTGGTCCGATGTTTATGTGGATTCAGATCCTTTTTCGCCCCGAGGGGAATCCGTGTCGCCGCTGGACAAGTTCGTTGAAATGACGGCCTCTCCGTGGAGTTCTCTTTCGACCGGATCGTTCGATTCGCCCGACGGGTCCGGCAGCTTTTCATAGTCATGACGACCGGTGATCAGCCGAGCGCCGCGCTGATACGTCAGATAGGACCAAGCCCAGCCAAGCAGAACCCAGAGCCGGTTTTTAAATCCGATCAGATAAAAAATGTGGATGGCCAGCCACGTCGCCCAGGCTGGAAAACCGGAAAATCGGAATCGGCCCAGATCAGCTACAGCGGCGGCCCGGCCGATCGTCGCAATGGACCCTTTGTCCCGATATTGGAACGGTATCGTTTGATCGCCGCGTACGAGGCGCATGATATTTTGTGCGGCATGGGCTCCTGCCTGCATGGCTGCAGGTGCTACGCCGGGTACCTGGCCGTCTTCCGTTATAATGCAGGCCACGTCGCCGGCAACGAAAACACTGGACGTATCGGGAAGTGACAGATCGGGGAGTACGGCTACGCGGCCACTCCGATCACACGGCACATTCAAACAGGACGCGATGCGCGAGGCGGTCACTCCCGCCGCCCAGAGGATGGTACGCGCCGCCAGTTTCCAGTCTCCACTTGCCACGCAGCGATCGTCGATGAAATCGACGCAGGTAGATGTGATCACCTCAACTCCGATGGATTCCAGTTGTCGCACTGCTTTCGACGATAAATCTTCCGGAAACGTAGTCAGCACTCGGTCATTTCCCTCGATGAGCACCACACGAATCTGTTTCGGATCAAAATTGTTGAAATCATGAGCAAGCGTATGTCTCCCGATTTCAGCCAGCGCTCCGGCAAGCTCGACGCCTGTCGGACCACCGCCGACGACAATGAATGTCAACCATTCCTTCCGGCGCCCTGGATCCGGTTCCAGCTCGGCGGCCTCATAAGCCAGGTATATGCGTCGCCGAATTTCAAGCGCGTCTTCTATCGTTTTCAGGCCTGGTGCGTTGGCCGCCCACTCTGTTTTACCAAAATAGGAATGTGTGGCTCCAGTCGCGACGATCAGGTAGTCATACGAGAGTTTTCCGTTAGCCAGGATAAGGCAATTATCTTCTGTCCGGATATCGCGCGCATCAGCGAGCAGGACAGACACATTTTTCTGACGCCGAAGAATCGACCGAAGTGGGCGTGCAATGTCACTCGGATTCAATCCTGCCGTAGCGACCTGATACAGCAGCGGCTGAAAGAGGTGATAGTTTTCTCTGTCGACCATTGTCACACGCACGGGTTCTCGATTGAAGGTACGCGCCGCGTAAAGACCGGCAAAGCCGCCCCCCAGAATGACAATATGAGGCCTTGAATCTTGCGCAGACAGGTTAGACATGTATGAAAATCAGCAAATAGATGGGCACGACAGGATTTGTCTCAAACGCTCTTAGATGCAGCCCGGCTGAAAAAATAACAGTCAAGACGCAGAATTCACGTGGTGGCGGCGAAAAGGCCGTTCAACACGTTGAATCACTGTTGCACTTCTCGGCAAAGCGCGGCGATCACTGCTCGGCAAAGCGCTGCAATCACGGAGAACTCACCTCTGGATCAACACAGCGGGTTCGATCAAAACGGCATTTTAATTCAGGGCTGGTTAACCCTGTTCAACCCTGTTCAATCCAGAACTAGATCCAGGTAGACTGGAAAATGGTCGCTTACCGGACGAAAATCGGACTTACGCATTCGTATAATGGCGCCGCCGATAATGTCAAAATCGACGGACGGAAGCACATAGTCTACACGCATGCCCCAAGCTGCAGTATCGTCCGCATCCAGTGATCGGTAGACGTACAGCGTCGGGTCATCCGCGAGGGGCGTGAATGAAGCGTTCACTCTGGGATTGGACAGCAGGAAAGTACCCACCGGATCGTCGATCGCCGACCCTTCATCCGGGTCTGCATTCAAGTCGCCGAGGATGATGAAGGGCGCATCTTCGGAGAGCGAGAGCAGACGAAGTTGATCGTCAAGCACGTCAACGCCGGAGATATAATCTCCCCAGAATTTGATTTCCGCCCGATTTCTGAGACGGTTCCTCATTTCAGGACCGTCGAAAGCAGGCGGAGTAGGGTGACTGGCAAGAATGTGAACGATTCGTCCGCTTTGCAGCCTCACCGGAATGTCCCAGTGGCTTTTTGAACTGAGGGGAAACTGCGTCCAGATTGAAGGCGAATACCATGGATCACCGGTTTCGGGATTCACAGGTGGCCTCGGGTCGTCGAGATCTTTCCATTTGAACGTCTGAAACGTCCTGATATTCTCCGTGTCCAATTCGAGCCCGTCTCGCACGAGCAAAGCCATGGCATATTGCCCTGGAAAGGTGCCGAATCCCCAACTGTCGTTACCGTAAGCCCGGCCTTCATTCGTTTGCACTGCCGGTGTCCCGTCTTCCGCCGCAGCAGGCGGCTCCGGATATTCAAGAACAGCGTGGCCATCATGATCCAGGTCGAATCCGGACGCAAGGCCCGTGTTGCTCGGCGCCATGAATGCCCGATACGTCAAGGGGGCAAGATCCTGCGTGTGCTGCACGGCAATAAATGAATCGGCGAACATCTGTCCATGGAGTCCCCCTCCGGTCGGGTAAGGATTCCCGGAATTCGACACGCCACCCGATGGTCCGAAGGCATCGTCGAAAGCTATCTCGTTCAGAAGCAGGATGTCCGGATGAAGATGCTGTATGGTGACAGCCGCTGAAATCAAACGCTGATTGTCAGAGAACCGGAGGTCTGCCGATCGCACATCCTCCAGATTAAAGGTCATGACCCGCAACGTATCGGCGGTGGTTTCAAGTCGTGAGCCGTGTGTGGAATCGGGAGAAGAACAACCAGCAT
>JACZYD010000192.1 GCA_022571255.1 Bacteroidota bacterium | reverse complement strand
GTAGATGACCGAATGTCGAAATTTTGTTAGTCATCATTGTAGGTTCGTGCGGTCATCGTCGTTCGCCAAGAGTTTCAACGCTCATTTCACGTAAGAGTTATCTCTCAGGTGAAGCGATACTGTTTGGTTCTGTCAGAACTCAGCGCTCAATCGGCGATCAGGCCGACCTGAATACATGATTGCTCCCTGTATTTAAGCCGACAATTCGGTCATTAGAGTCGACCACTTGTTTGTGAATATTTTCCTTCGAAGGTCCGCTGGAACATGCTCACCACCCACAGATCGAATTCTTAGATAGTTTCGTAACTCGTCGAATGCACTGCAGAATCGGCTGGCTGACTCGAACTTGGCGAAGCCCAACATCGGGTAATAACGCTGCTTGATCGATCTATGATCTTGCTCAATACGATTGTTCAAATACTGATTGTGGCGATGAAGAACTTTTCGACCAACGATCCAGCGAATTGCTTTCGTGTAAGCCGGGTGTTTGTCTGTAGTCATCCGCAATGGCTTCCGCCCTGCACTATCTAGTAGGCGCCGCAAGAAACGTCGAGCTGCATGTTTGTCTCTGTGCTTACTCAGCATCGAATCGAGCAGATTCCCTTCTCGATCTATCGCTCGATACAAGTAGCGCCAACGGCCACTGACTTTGATGTAGGTTTCATCCAGATACCAGGAACGACCGGCTCGACCCCGCCGTTTAGTACGAAGGTTCTCGCTAATGAGCGGTGCAAAACGAAACTCCCAGATCCGGATGGTTTCGTGGCTGACCTCGAAACCGCGCTGCAGCAATAGTTCAGCGACATCACGGAACGAGAGCTTGTATCTCAGTCGCCAAAGTACAGCGAGTAAGACAATATCTGTCGGGAACTGGAGATCGTTGAAGGGTGTACTTGAACGTTCGTTGAAACGCCGTCCACAGTCCCGGCAGAGCTCGCCGGTCCAGATAAACTCAAAAAAGGATTCCACGCGTTCAATCAACGCCCGATCATGGAAGCCGATTCCGATCTCAAAATTCCGGAGCCGTTCGTCCCGGTATCCCATGCCCGCATTCGTCAAGTTGGCGCTGCCGAGGTAGCCCCAGGCATGGTCGACGATAACGGCCTTCATGTGCAGCCGCGGGCATTGTTGTATGTGAAAAAACTGAGATGCGGGCAGTTTGCTGTGGGAGAAGCGATTCTGAAAGGGCCGGGAGGGCTTCGACGCGTGGAGAATGCGCACTTCCACACGCTTGCGCACCAATCGCTCGAGTAATCCGACAAAGGACAGGCGCCCCCGCTTGCCGCGCAGCCCTACATTTTTCACGTTCGCCGTCGCGATCCACACCGACCGGCGCGCTTGCATCACGTGCCGCTCCATGACTTCCAAATAAATATCGGAACTTTCCAGGTACGTCAGATCGATGATCACGGTACTCCGCCTTTTCAAACCGACACAGGACGTTTTGTCCGATCGCCAATCGCGAACCCTGTCGGCACGATTATTGTGGTGAAATGTAGGGATTTCCACCGCCTTATTCAAGACAACATGTCAGGCAAATTACTGGTCATGCCGTACGACATATACGCGGGGAGCGCGAATGGCGCTATAAACCGCCCAATCTTGTTGCGAATGGAGGGAAATTTCAGTATACATAAGAGTTTACATGCAATCACACTCGAAGCGTCACCTTCAGGGCAACCTCTGTTTCATGCGTTCGACCGCAGAAGATGACACTTGTGCCCATCGGGGCATATCACACATCATGCTACGGAAAAAACCACACATAATCGGCATTCTCGCTGTCACAATCGCCGTGGCAGTGGGGACATTCTTCAGCATGCTGATTATGGACATTGATATCTGGCAAAGTGCGGTTCTGCTCAGTTTGATTGTTATCGGGTTCTGGTCACCCTGGCCGCGATTTGTGCTCAGTATCGCGCTGGGTTCCACACTGGCCGGTGCGTACCATTTCTTCATGTATGACTCCGGATCGCTGCTGCCCATGTCATGGCCGCTACTGGGCGTTCGTCTGTTTTTACTCTGGATTATCACGTTGCATATTCTACGCTTTCGCAGCACTCGCGAAACGATGCGCGGGCGAGAATCTGATTTCTGGGATAGAATTGGCGAACTGGAACATCTCTATGGCACCGCCCCCGTGGGATTGTGTTATGTGGACACAGCACTGCGATATCAGCGGGTCAACGAGCACCTCGCAACGCTTCACGGTGTTCCCGCCGACCAGCACATCGGCTGTACCGTCGCGGAGGTCATGCCCCAACTGGCCGGTCCACTGGAAGCCGCATACCACCAGGTCCTGGCGACCGGTCAGCCTGTCGTCAACCAGGAACTGATTCTGACGCCTCCCGGGGACACCCATGTGCGCACTTTGCTTGCGAATCACTATCCCGCCAGAAAAAATCAGCAGGGTAATGTACTGGGTGTCAGTTCCATCGTGCGGGACATCACCACGTTGAAAGCCTCCGAACGGACACTCAAGACCGCCGGACAAAAATCAGAAGAACGTCTGGAAGAACGAACGGCGGCACTCCAGCAGTTAAACAAGGCGCTGCGCCAGGAAATCTCCGCCCGGGAATCGGTCCAATCCGCGTTGTCGTCGAGTGAAGCCCGTTATCGCAATCTGTTTATCGAGTCCATGGACGGCGTCTTCTTCACCGACCGTGACGGGTACGTGCTGGATTGCAACAAGGCCTTCCTGAAGTTGTACGGGTACTCGCGTTCGGAAGTCCTTGCCGTTTCGCCGGAGGCATATTTCTCGCATGCGGAAGCGTATGATACCTTTCGCCAAATGCTGGATGAGCAAACGTTTGTCCGTGATTATGAAATCCGGCAGCGACGTAAAGACGGGACGGAATTCACCAGCCTCATCAGCGCCTCGGTAATGCGCTCTGGCGCCGACATCCCGCAGGGCTATCAGGGGATTATCCGGAATGTCACTACGCATCGGGAGGCAGAGCGTGCCCTGACCGCCAGCGCACGCGAACTGCTGACCTACCGCCGGCTCTCGGAAATATCCTTGAGCGAACAACCGCTGGAGACGGTGTATAACGCCATCGCCGAGGAAATTCGCCAAGCAACCGGTTTCAACTGCGTGGCCATCGAATGGTATGATGAAGCCCGGCAACAGATGATTATTAAGGGGTGCGCCGTGGCGGATGGTATGAAAATCCTGGGCGGCCTCGAGATTCCGGTCACGGAAACGCTTTCCGGCCTGGTCGTAAAATCTCGACGGTCACTGGCGATCACCGATGCCCTTGATCGTGACGAATACACGAACGAATGGCTCCGTCGACACAACACCCAGACATTTCTCTGCGCCCCCCTCATAGTCAGGGATACAGCAATCGGCGCCCTGAGTCTCGGAGACCCGGCGGTCCGTACCGTC
>JACZYD010000077.1 GCA_022571255.1 Bacteroidota bacterium | reverse complement strand
ATGATGAAAAAGTAATGATCGTACCCGGAACGGATGGTGGAAAAATGAGCAAGAGCTATAACAACTTCATTGATATCTTCTTGGAAGGTAAGCCCCTTCGAAAACAAGTTATGAGAATTGTTACTGATAGCAAGGGCGTAGAAGAAGCGAAGGACCCTGATGTTTGCAATGTGTACAATATCTACAAACTTATTGCTTCAGATGAAGAAATTATTCAGATGCGAGCGAACTATGTAGGAGGAAACTACGGGTACGGACATGCAAAAAAGGAATTACTCGACCTTATTGATTCACGTTTTGAAGGTGCCCGCGAAAAACGGAAAGAGCTTGAGAAACATCCTGATTACATCATGGATGTGCTCCGTGAATCGGCGAAAAAGGCATTCCAGCGGGCGGACGCGGTCATGCAAACGGTACGTGAAGCCACCGGAATCATCAAGACTGTTTCCAGGTGATCGTAAAGTGACATGATTCTGATAATAGATAATTACGATTCGTTTACGTACAACCTGGTACACCTTGTCGCAAAGGCCAGAAACGATGGCGAGACATTGATGGTCCGGCGCAACGACAAAATTTCGATCGCCGAAATTCGCGACCTCTCTCCGCGTGGCATTTTGATATCTCCGGGGCCGGGTCGACCGCAAGACTCGGGCATAAGTCAGACGATTGTCGAAGAGCTTGCCGGAGAGATTCCGATTCTTGGTGTTTGCCTGGGCCATCAGATCATCGGAGAGACGTTCGGTGGTACGGTGACCTACGCGCCAAAACTCATGCACGGTAAAATATCGATTATCCGGCACGACTCCAGATCGATTTTCGAATCTGTGGCTCCTGATTTCATCGCGACACGGTACCATTCGCTGGTCGTTGCGCCTGAAACCGTCCCGGATGATCTCGAAGTTTCGGCCACCACGTCGGACGGGGTCATCATGGGACTCCGGCACAGAAAATGGCCCGTGGAGGGAATTCAGTTTCACCCCGAAAGTATTCTGACCACCGAAGGGCCTCGAATTATTTCGAATTGGGTGCGGCAATGCGTGGCAAAAAAATGAACGATCCGGAATTGACAACCACGATGCGGGAGTTGCTCAAAAAGTTGTCGGAAAACCGGAAGCTCTCCCGGGATGAAGCAGCGCACGCCATGTCCCTGATGCTGCAGGATGTCTGTACACCGGAAGAAATTGCCGGATTTCTGATGGGGCTGAGGTCCAGGAAAGAATCCACCGATGAACTCGTGGGGCTGACCGAGGCCATGCGGGATCAATGTATTCCGGTTGCCCTCAACGATCCGGCGGCGATTGACATTGTCGGAACGGGAGGAGACGGCACGGGCACATTCAATATTTCAACCGCTGCCGCGTTTGTGTGCGCCGGCGCAGGTGCTACCGTGGCAAAACACGGAAACCGATCGGTCTCGTCCCGGTGCGGGTCGTCAGACGTACTTGAGGCGCTGGGTGTATCCACCGGGTTGTGTGCCCCGGAAATCGAGCGGTGCCTCGAAGAGTGTGGGCTCGCCTTTATGTATGCCCCCCTGTTTCATACAGCGCTCAGGCATGTGATGCCCGTACGCCGCGCCCTCGGAGTGCGCACCTGTTTTAATATTCTCGGACCGCTTTGCAATCCCGCAGGTGTGCAACGCCACTTCATAGGCTCCTTCAGTGAGGATATGGCGGAAACCATGGCAAATATTCTTCATACGCTGGGCTCCACACACATCGTCGTCGTTCATTCCCGGGACGGCATGGACGAAATATCGACAAGCGCTCCTACCATCATGTTTTCGAAGCTTCCAGGTATGGATCGTATAGAACGAAAAACCATCACTCCGGAGGAATTTGATATACCCAGGATTGACATGGAGGCCATTCGGGGGGGCGATGCAGATGTCAATGCCGATATTATTCGCGCTGTGCTGCGCGGTGAATCCGGGCCCGCAAGAGACATCGTTGCCCTGAACGCAGCCGGTGCGTTATATGCTTGCGGGCGAGAAAAGAGCATGGAGGCAGGATTGGAAGCCGCGACCCGGGCGATCGATGACGGCAGCGCAGCGGCATCGCTTTCGCAGCTCGTGGATTTTCAAAAAAGTGGCGGTAACCGCATTGATGTCTGATACGATTCTGAATACCATTGTCAAAGATGCCGCAGCAGAACTGGCCAAACAGAAACGTGACCGGCCGTTGTCTTCACTGCTCAGTATGCCCGGTTTTGCCCGGACTCCGCTTTCTCTGGCCAAATCACTCCGAAGCGATTCGTTGTCCGTAATCGCAGAAATCAAGAGAACCTCGCCATCGAAGGGGCGTCTCCGGGATGATTATTACGTGGACGTTATTGCACGGTCATACGCGTCTGCCGACGCCCGGGCCATTTCGGTTCTCACGGAAAAGAACCACTTCGAGGGCCATCTGTCTCATCTGGTGGCGGCCCGATCGGCAGTTTCGGTACCCATCCTTCGCAAAGATTTCCTCGTTGATCCGTATCAGCTCGCAGAGGCGCGAGCATACGGCGCCGACGCTGTTTTGCTGATCGTCACGCTTCTGGAGCGAAGCCACCTTCAGGAAATGCTCTCGGCTGCGAGCGAACTCGAACTGAGCTGTCTCGTCGAACTCTACGATGAAAGTGAATTAGACCGTATCGACCTGGATCTGATATCCATCGTCGGAGTCAATAACCGAAATCTGCATACGTTCGATGTCGATGTTACGAGGGCTCCCCGGATTCTGGGTCACATTCCGCAAGATATTATTCGGGTCGCAGAGAGTGGACTCAGTACGGGGCAGGACCTGGCAGACACGCGGCGACTCGGAATCGATGCGGTTTTAATCGGCGAAGCGTTGATTTCAAAGCCGGATCCCGGCGAAGCGCTCGCCCTGTTACGCAGCGAATACGAACGGTGCATGACCGACACGTGACTCATGAAGATCAAAATATGTGGTATCACCAATCTGGCGGACGCGCGGTTTGCGGCAGCAGCCGGCGCCGATCTGCTCGGTTATATCCAGGTAAGGGAAAGCCCGAGATATACCGACCCTGAATTGATTGCCGAGGTCAACTCCTGGGTGTCCGGGCCTGAGAGTGTCGGCGTTTTTGTGGACGAAGAGACGAATTCCATAAATCAGATCACTGAAATCGCGGGATTCGACTTCGTTCAACTTCACGGTTCTGAGTCGGTCGCGGTGTGTGAGGCCGTCGAGTGCAGGGTCATCAAAGCCTTTCGCATCCCTGAAAAAGCTACTGTCAACGATTTGAGGCGGCAAATAGAGCCGTATCTTGATTGCGCGAAATACATTCTTCTCGATTCGTACAGTCAGGAAATCCATGGAGGAACCGGAACGACCTTTCCATGGCATATTGCCCGGGAATTAGCGCCCGATTATCCGATTCTGCTGGCCGGTGGCCTGGGCCCGGAGAATGTCAGAGAAGCCATAAAAGTGGTTCAACCTGCCGGCGTTGATGTCTCAAGTAAACTTGAGGAATCGCCTGGAATCAAGGACTTCGACAAAATCAGCCGATTCATTGAGCAAGTGCGCCAGTGAGAATTACAGAAGAATGAAGTCTACAGCACATACATCCCCGTTTCTCTCCGCAAGAGGGTATGATATGCCGGATGAAGACGGCTACTTCGGAGAGTACGGAGGGGCCTTCGTACCGGAAATCCTGGGTCCCGCGCTGGAAGAATTGACCGCTGCGTTCGAGGATGCCCGAAGTGATCCGGATTTTATCCGCGTGCTTGACGATCTGCTCCAAACATACGTGGGAAGACCTACGCCGCTCACCTATGCTGCCCGTTTGACCGAGGAAGTGGGCGCGCCGAAAATTTACCTCAAGCGAGAAGACCTGTGCCATACCGGTGCCCACAAGATCAACAACACCATGGGTCAAGTATTGCTGGCCCGGCGGCTGGGGAAAAAGCGAATCATAGCCGAAACCGGCGCCGGTCAACACGGAGTAGCCACCGCTACGGTGTGCGCGCACTTCGGCATGCAATGCATCGTCTACATGGGAGACGAAGATATCAGGCGTCAGGCTCTCAATGTGCACCGGATGCGTATTCTGGGTGCAGAGGTTCGCCCGGCATCAAGTGGCAGTCGCACGTTGAAAGACGCCACGAACGAAGCCATCCGCGACTGGGTTACCAATGTGGAGAGTACCTACTACATCATCGGATCTGTTGTTGGCCCTCATCCTTATCCTGCCATGGTTCGCGAATTTCAAGCCATAATCGGAAGAGAGACATCCAGGCAACTGACTCTTCTCGAAGGCCGCGCTTATCCGGACGCTCTTCTGGCATGCATAGGCGGGGGATCGAATGCGATAGGTCTTTTTTATCCTTTCCTGGATTTGCGCGAAGTCGCCTGTTACGGTGTTGAGGCGGCGGGCGAAGGAATCGAAGCGCGACATGCGGCCACTCTGACGCGGGGCAGGCAAGGCGTATTGCACGGTGCCCTCAGCTACCTTCTGCAGAACAGCGAAGGACAGGTTCAGGAAGCCCACTCGATTTCGGCCGGACTCGACTATCCGGGTGTAGGCCCGGAGCACGCCCATCTCAAAGATATCGGCCGGGTAACGATCCTGACTGCCACCGATGAAGAAGCATTGGAGGCCGTATCTCGCCTTTCCAGACTCGAAGGCATAATCCCTGCACTCGAAACGGCACACGCCATTGCACGTGTGGATGAGGTCGCAACAGGTATGTCAGCCGATCAATCCCTGGTAATCTGTTGCTCTGGTCGCGGCGATAAAGACATGTCAACCATCGCAGAATACCTTTCGAGCCGCGATGAGTGAACTCAAGCATTGTCTTCAGAAGCTGCAAAACAGTGGAGAAAAAGCTCTGGGGATTTTTGTGACTTCCGGTTTTCCCACGATAGCGGCTACCGGACCAATACTGGAGGCGATCGATGCCGGCGGAGCAGATTTTATTGAGCTCGGGATGCCATTCAGCGACCCCCTGGCCGAAGGGAAAACCATTCAGATGTCCAGTGCGGTGGCCCTCGATAGCGGGGTTACGATGGACTACACATTCGAAAAGGCCCGCATTTTCAAAGAAAAAAGCGATACGCCCATCCTCTTGATGGGGTATGTCAATCCGATTCTGCAATACGGACTGAGCAACTTTTTCTCCTCCTGTCAATCCAGTAGAGTGAGCGCCGTAATTTTGCCTGACCTTCCTCATAAGACCCGGTTGTCGATACGGCAGAAAGCGCTGGATCACGGAATCGATATCGTATATCTTGTGGCTCCTACTACGTCCAATGATCGGCTGACCGCTATCGACGAATTGTCAGAGGGTTTTGTGTACGCCGTTTCCATGACAGGCCTTACCGGAACATCGATGCCCGACAAAACCGTGGTCATGAATTATTTAAAGAGGGTCAGAAGTCACGTCCGGCGAAACCCCGTTCTGGTGGGATTTGGTATTTCGAGCGCCGACGATATAAAAACGTTAACAGAAAACATAGACGGCTGTATTGTGGGTTCGGCGCTGATCAGGCTCCTGGAAGACGTGTGGCAGAGCGAAACACTCTCGGAATCGGATCGCATGAATCGGGTAACCGATTTTGTGAGAGAGTTGAAGACGGGAACCGGTCCGGTCCGTAAAGCAGGAAGCGCGCGACCAGTAGCCAGTAGCCAGTAGCCAGTAGCCAGTAGCCAGTAGCCAGTAGCCAGTAGAAACTACGATGATCTGTATAAAACCTATGATAATTGGTATAAAACGGCTTTTCTTCCCGGGAATTATGCTCGTTTTTGCATCCCTCCCATTTTCGGGCTGTGAGGCCCTTGATTATAAACCGGACGCCGTTGGCGCTGAGGTGGAAATCGCTATTGTGATCGACCTGGAAAGGTGGAACGGAGAGATTGGAAACACCTTGAGGGACGAACTGTCTCCGTGGATTGGAACCCTGCCGGCACCGGAACGGATGTTCAAACTGGTACACGTGCCGCTGACCGATAAAAAGGCGCTCAAGCGTCTAAAGACACTGAAGAACATAGTTTTTGCGGCTCCGATATCAGACTCCACGGCAGAGGCTCGTTTTCTGCGTTCCATTCTCGATGAAGACGGAGAAGCAGGTATATCAGGCGGAATCTCTGTGGTCGTACCCAGACGTGATCTGTGGCGCAAAAAACAGCAGGTGTTTTACGTGCTCGCCCGCAACGAAGAAGCCTCCGTTAAAGCGATCAGAACTTCGGCGGAAAACATCCGCTATGCATTCAATTCGATCGTTCGCGAGCGTATCGGAGAGGATATGTTCAGGAAAGGTCGGCAGTTGGATATCGAACAGCACTTGATGGAAAAACACGGATTCGCAGTCAACGCACAGCACGATTATTTTATCGCCATCGATACCACTGATTTTGTATGGCTCCGGAGAACCGTGAACAGCGATTCCTGGAGGAGTGTATTCGTTTCGTGGATAGACGATGCCAGTCCAAACAGCCTCACTCCCGAATGGATTTACGAGGCGCGTCAGCGACTCACGGAAACCTGGATCACCGGCACCATGGGCGGATTTGTTGCGATTGATTTCAGGCGCGATCTCGAAACTGAAAACATCGATTTTCTCGGGCGCTTCGGATACGAAACGCGCGGGTTGTGGCATATGATCGGACACGATGAAAACGGCAATTTGATTGAGTACGGTGCGGGCGGACCGTTCGTGAACTACTCCTTTTATGATGAAACTACGCGACGGATCTATATGATTGACGGAATGGTTTTCGCTCCCGGATTCGAAAAGAGGGAGTTCTTGAGACATGTGGAAATAATCGCACGCACGTTTCGACTCAAATCTGACGGGGTCAATGCTGCGGTGGAAACAGCGCCATGACACCTCTTTCCGGCCGGTATTGTGAGACGTCCGTTTCTGTGCTCTTTATACTGGTCATCATGTTGTCCGCTTCCTGCGATTCGCCCCCCATCGACCCTTCGTCGTCGACAGACTCCTTGTTGGTTGCTGTTTTGTCCGATCTGTATCTGGAAGAAGCCGATATTCAGCTGGCGGCCGCTGCGCAATCCGATTCCGCCCGTACGGCACGTGCACAGGATGGACTCGAGACCGGACGAAGAGATTCTATCATTGCAGCCCATAGTCTTACAGAAGTTTCATTCCACCGCTATATGGCACCGTATCTGAGTCGACCCCATGAATTACAGATGCTCTATGATCGCGTCCTCGATCGGCTTAACCTCGAACGACAGCAAGTCCAAGAGCAGTAAGCTTCGGCGGTAACCCGGGATCTTCAGCGGCATGAATATATCCTTGCAGCGACAGCCACTCTATAATCTCCTCGATACGGTAAGCGGGCAAGGCAATCCCGGAGTTCGTCGGCGAAAAAATGACCCCCGCAGATTCCTGCTGCCGATTTATGTATTGCAAAGCCGTGCGCATCGTGTCGTTCAGTGTCGGCTCAATGAGCAAGGGCCGGTGACGTCCGAGACAATTGTCACACATCCCGCATTTCTCTGTAGAAAAGTCGTCGAAGTGTGCTACAAGTCGCTGTCTTCTACAACCTGTTTCGGCGGCATAATCCAGGACATCCCGAAGTTTATCAGCGGCCTGACGTTTCAGGCGGCGACGCCGCCGATAATCGATGGTAAGTTTCGGTGGTCGCGGTCCCGACAATCTCAAGTTTTCAAATTCGGAACGGGGGACGGAGTAGGAGGAAGAGTCTGACCGACCCGGATGGTGCAGCAAAATCTGTTCTCGTTCCAGAAGACGAATAACATATCGGATGCGTCCAATGGAAAAGCCGGTGACCCGCCGAATCAGTTCCAGATCAATTTTTAAATCCTCTTCGGATTCCGATCCGACGGCCAGGCTGTTCAGACTCATACATGTATCGAATACCGACCGGATGTCGGCCACGCGGGGATACATATCCGACAACATGGATCGTCTCTCGTCGATATCGTTTTCATCAAACAGGAGCGCCGCATATGCCTTCTGGCGATCGCGACCGGCGCGGCCAGCCTCCTGGTAATAGGACTCGAGCGACATGGGTAACCCGACGTGGACCACGGCGCGCACCCCTGCCTTGTCTACTCCCATACCAAACGCATTCGTGGCGACCATGATACGCGTTTTTTCGGTCAGCCAGTCTGTTTGTGACGACGTTCTATCGGCGGAAGAGATTCCTGCGTGGTAAACACTGACGCTTTCGCCGGCCTGGCGAAGAATTCGTCCCCAGGCCTCGACGCGCCGCCGCGTCGGTGCGTACAGGATTCCACTTCCACCGATCACCGAAAATATCTCCTTTACTTTCTCTCTTTTCGAAACAGACCTGAATACGGAAAAAGAGAGATTAGCCCGATCGAAGCTTTTTATGATCTCAGTCGGCCGGTTCAGATGCAATCGCGTCACAATATCCTCTCGCACCCTTGGGGTTGCGGTCGCCGTGAGCGCCAGAACGGGCGGTCGATCGAGGATGGGATATATATCGGCGATGGACACATACGCCGGCCTGAATTCGTGACCCCATTCGCTGATACAATGGGCCTCGTCAACGGCCAGCAACGAAACATTCAGAGATGTCGCCTGTGCCCGAAATCGTTCTGATAAAAGACGCTCTGGTGAGATATACAGAATTCGATACTGACCATACCTCGCATCATTCAGCACGCGTTCATACGCCCGCGGTGAAAGAGAACCCGAAAGATTCGCCGCCGATATACCCCGTTCGTTCAACGTTTCGGTTTGTTCTTCCATCAGGGCAATCAAGGGAGAGATAACCAGGGTCAATCCGACGGAGAGCACTGCCGGAACCTGAAAACAAATCGATTTCCCCGCGCCCGTAGGTAAAACTCCGATGGCGTCGTTCCCTGTAATAGCCGCCTCGATGAGAGGCCACTGACCGGGCCTGAAATCACGGTAACCCCAGTACCGCTCCAGTACATCGAGAGCCTTGTGTCTGTCCCCCTTCTCAGATTTCACGCAGTTACTCCCCCATGGCAGAAATCGAATCGAGCAGTCTCGTCAGTGCGGTTTTTTCTGAACATCCTCCGACGTCCACCTTCAGACGGGCGCACTCATACCCGGGCAGACGCGCCTTCCGTAATCGTTGTATATGTTCATCGAAAGTCGCCGCGTCCGGCCCGCAATCCTGGTCCGTTAAAAGAAGGGTGTTCAATAGAAGTGGTCTTTTCCGCCGGCTTGCTGCCGCTGCCGATCTCAGTCTCTGGGTCAACATCTTTTCTGAAAGAGATAGATACACCAAGGTCCCGGACTGTAACACGAATTTTTGGTTGGCCTCATCAAGAAGGGTACCTCCTCCGAGAGCGATGATCACATTCGTCGAATCCGAATGTGCTCTGAGCACCTCAGACTCTATGCGGCGAAATGCCTCCTCACCCTGTGTGGCAAATATTTCCGGTACACTCAACCCTGCCTCTAATTCAATCAAGTCGTCAAGATCCACGAACGACCGGGATAAGACATCGGCTGCACGTCTTCCGAGAGTCGTTTTTCCGGATCCCATCATTCCTGTCAGATATATTCGACCTGTCCTGGACATTCTTGCTATTTTATTCCCGGACCGCACACCGACCCTGTGACGGCGACCGAGCCCGAGTTTCTTTCGACACATGATACGATCTTTTAAGAATGCCTACCTACCGATTCATCATCGAATATGATGGCACCGATTGGCATGGTTGGCAATCACAACCCGACTGTGTTACCGTTCAAGATGCGATCGAGGAGGCCCTCAAGACGGTGCTTCGCACGTCGGTGGCTATTGTCGGATCAGGCAGAACG
This sequence comes from Bacteroidota bacterium, assembly GCA_022571255.1. Lineage (GTDB taxonomy): Bacteria > Bacteroidota > Rhodothermia > Rhodothermales > UBA10348 > N075bin62. Next base: position 5,869 of record JACZYD010000077.1, on the reverse strand, counting down.
GATTCGGGAGTACATGCCCGGGGTCAGGTCGCTCACATGCGCACCGATAAGCCCATCGACGCGGAACGGCTGCAAAACTCTCTTAATGGAATTCTTCCGGGTTCGGTGGTGATAAAGACGCTTGATGCTGTGGATGATGGCTTTCACGCGCGTTACGACGCCCGACTCAGGTCGTATGCCTACTATGTGACCGTGCGGCCATCGGCTCTCTTCAGGCGCTACCAGTGGCATATTCGACGTACCCCGGATTTCTCGCGTATGAACGAAGCTGCCCGGGCGCTGATCGGACGGCATGATTTTTCTGCGTTCTGCAAAACGGCTTCGGGTACGACAAATCGAGAATGTCATGTCACTCAGGCCAACTGGCTGCCGGGTTCGCCGTGGCCCATCGGCTCCTCTGTGGATCGCGACGAATCATCGGGTTCGTGGGTATTTTTTATCAAGGCCGACCGGTTTCTGCATGGCATGGTGCGCACAATTGTCGGAACACTCGTGGAAGTCGGACATGGAAAGAGAAGTCCGGAATCATTTGTCGGCCTGCTGAACTCTCTTGATCGTCAGCAGGCCGGTTTTGCAGCTCCAGCCCACGGACTTGTCCTTGAACACGTGGAATATCTGCGTGGTGAAGATCTGCGGGATCGGGGCCCGGAGGAAACCGGGTAGATAGGAGTCCCTATGGAGCACAGAAATGAATATCAAGTACAACGTGCTTTCTCGTAATATCGATATTGACTTATTCGGCAGACATCACTCACCTCAGGGTACACCACATCATCGATCGAAATAAGCTCATAGTCTGGTGCGCTGTAGTGCTGACCGCTGGAATAAACTGGGCCTGTCAGCGCCCGTTTGTCGCTATCTCCGACCCGGAAGCAGAGGTCGTTCAACCCGATCTCTCGACAGCACAGCTGCAGTCAGAAATCATACTGCAGGTCAAAGTATCGTCCTTCCGTGAAATCACGCGTGTATCGGTCGACAATAAAACGATGTCACACGACGTATCGAGCGATATCTGGGAGGCGCCCGTAACGTTGTCTCCGGGCTTGAATATGCTTCTCATTACCTCTTTTGACGAAGAGGACAGGCCCGGAGTGGATACCGTGTATGCGATCCACCTGGATTTTGAACTGGACGATACATTGCCACAGCTTCCCCGGCCCATCGGAGGTCACACGAGTACCCGCCTGTCCGATGGATCCGTGCTCGTCACAGGCGGGGCGCCGTCCACGAATTCTCCGGCATCTGCAAACAGTTACATATTTTTGCCCACGCAGCAGGCATTTGAAGAAATTATCGGTGGTTTGCGTGGAGCCCGGGTTGGACATACGGCCACTTACATAGGAAATGATCGGGTTCTGATCATCGGGGGGGGCTCGAGAGCAGAAATTGATGAAGTAGGTGAACTGGTAGAAACTGTGGAATTGTATACACATTCGACCCGATCAATACGTGAACTGGTCTACGTGGGTTCGCCAATCCGGCGCATGTATCACACGGCAGTATTTCGAGCGGCCATGCAGGGACCCATCATCGACGTAATCGGCGGTACCGGAGACGTTCAATACGTTCCTGAGCCACTTCTGGCAACGCGTGCAGATATTCGATCCTTTCAGCTTCGAGGCGATACCCTTTTCGCATTGACATCGTCCATCGGCCCGTTTATTGAACGGCTCTCTGGTCACACACAAATACCGCTGGGTTCGCCGTCTTCCGGAGAACCCGCGGCTTTTCTGATCACTGGAGTCGGAGGTATACCGCCCGACGGCCCCATCGGGTTGATCGTAGACTTTACCACCAATCTTGGCATTCTGGTCGATCCTGTCATCCTGTCATTTTCACCCCGAAGTTTTCATGCGGCAGTAAAACTGGACGATCAAATGATTGGTTTCTTTGGTGGTTTTGACTTTATCAGCGGCGAGATAGATGCAAGCGGCGAGTTGTACGTGCATGCCATCAGCACTTCGTTTACACTTCCGATAATAGAAGATGCGAGGTTTATTGCGCGGTATGCCCATACAGCAACATTGATAGAAGCCGGAAACGTCCTGCTCCTTGGCGGTTTTGATGACTTCGGAAACGGACTGGCTCGAAACAGACTCTTCTCCTTTTCCGTCAAAGCGGACCGATAAAAGAATATTGTATCTTCTCGGGCCAACGCTTTTCTCCTGTCATAAACTCATCCTCTCTTCGGTAACCGTCTATGATTCCACTGCGGCTAAACGTTTTTTCAGAAGTCAGTCCGCTGGAGCAGGTCATCGTACATACGCCGGGCGCCGAAATGGACCTTGTCGCTCCCGACAAGCTCGAAAGATTATTGTTTGAGGACATACTTTTTCTTTCCGAGGCCCGCCGAGAACACCAGATAATGTGTTCTGTCCTTCAAAAGATTGTAGGGGACTCTGGATCCGTTATTCAGATTTCGGATCTCCTCGCCGAAACGTTTCAAATCGAAGCCGCACGACACGACTTTATTGAGGCTTTATGCGGCGTTTCGAGTGATCAGAATCTGATCGCCTTTCAGTCAGAATTATGCAATTTGCCCCCCGAAGAACTGTTGCGGTTCGCACTCACTGGAGACTCTGACCTGAACATCAAGGCGTTACCGCTGCCCAACCTGATGTTCATACGTGATGTTGCTGCAGTCGTTGGTCATCACGTAATTATCTCCCACCCTGCAACGGCGGCAAGGGCCCGGGAGAGTATAATCATGCAGGCGGTCCTCAAACATCACCCGTCTTTCCGTGGTTATGCAGATAATCTCGTTGAACTGCCAAAAGGGGTTACGTTCGAGGGAGGCGACCTGCTGGTTGTCTCGGAAACAACGATTCTGATCGGTAATTCACAGAGAACATCGTTTGGTGGTATTCTCTCCATTGTCAGAATTCTGCTGGAAAGTACAAACATTCAACGCATCATCATGATCAGTCTTCCCAAAGAACGATATTGCATGCATCTCGATACCGTCTTTACGTTCATGTCAGAAACCGAATGTATGACGTTCCCACCCCTTATTGACGTGTCAGGACTCAACGACATCGTCGGCTTCGAAAAAGATCCAAACAGTGAGAAACTGATCACGACTCCCTATCCGGACCTTCAAACTGCCTTGACAGAATCCGAAGGTCACCCGTATACTTTTGCAGCTTGCGGGGGATCCTCGTTACTGAATCAACAGCGAGAGCAGTGGACAGATGGAGCCAATCTTTTTGCTCTGGCACCCGGTGTTGTATTAGGCTATGGACGCAATTCAAAAACATTTGATGAACTGGCGGTTTTGGGCTACAGACTTGTCACCGCGCAGGGTTTTTTATCCTACCATGAAGAAAGCGATTTTGAACTCGGTGAAAAAGTTGCTATACGCCTTGAAGGCGCGGAATTATCAAGAGGCCGTGGAGGACCGAGATGCATGACCATGCCCATCTCGCGTATATCCGTTTAGCAAACACAATTCGTATCTGAATCAGGCCCTGATACCTCGGTTCCATGTCCCTCGCGATGCTGAACAATCCACACCACAAATGGATGCAAGTTGCAATTCTCGAGGCCAAAAAAGCTTTTGACTTCAAGGAGGTGCCGGTTGGTGCTGTGGTAGTAAAGAATGGTGTGATTCTCGGCAAGGGCCACAATATGATCGAACGGCTCTCGGACCCCACCGCACACGCCGAAATGTTGGCCCTTACGGCTGCCACGGATACCCTTGGCAGCAAGTATCTTCACGGTGCAACGATCTATGTAACACTCGAACCGTGTCCAATGTGCGCAGGGGCAATAGTTCTTGCGCGTCTTCAAAATCTTGTATTCGGAGCGTTTGATGCCAAATCCGGCGCTGCATCTACATTGTACAATATTCCGCAAGATCCGCGTCTCAACCACCACGTTGATATCATATCAGGTGTCGAAGAGGATATCTGCTCGCTTCTGCTGAAATCGTTTTTCGAAGACAGGCGATAACCCTCTGCAGATCACGACGCATGGTGGGCTGCCTCATGCTGTGCTTGGTAACGGTGCCAAAGCTCTGGCGCTGCCACGATTTTCAAACAAAAAAAGGGGCCGCGCGGAAAACATTTCCACGCGGCCCCTTCAATTACCCGTTGTTACTACAGACGGACTGATCTAAAAATTCAACGTTGCAGTGATATACTGTACATCGTCAAAGTTATCTGTAGGAACAAACGTATAATCAACCATCAGACGGGACGTACCACCAAGACCGAGGTTGATCCCCGCTCCGAATGTTGCACCATCATAAAACGTGTCGTCTCGCCCTTCATCGGCCACAAAACCACCACGAAGGAAGAACAGCTCCTGGAATCCATACTCAATCGCAAAACCATACTGGTCCTGATCGAAAGAATTTGATCGGAAACTACTCGCGAATGTAACGGCACTGGAAGCACCTACATTCGTGGTATAGCTCACACCAAAGTCCAGCAACGTTGGAAGCTGAACACCATCTGCCTCAATAGCGACAGCATTGGCTGCGGCCGTTGGCTCCTGTCCCGTCAAGTTGACCGCGTGGATCAAGCCGTTACCTGAGAACTGAAGTTCCGTACCGATGTTTTTGAGTGCGACTCCAAAACGAAGTCCTGATTCACCGACGGCATACGTCATACCCGCATCCCAAGCGACCGTTGACGCCTGAACGTCAGCGATTTTCTCGTTGACGGACTTGATCGTAATACCCGCTGCGATCCTGTCCGTAAGCTGCCTTGAAAACGTAAGACCTACCGTGATAAAGGAGACATCAAACGTAACGTTTGAATTCTCCGGTGCATCGACCCTGGTCAGAGGAAGGTTGCCAAAGTCCCATGCAGCTACTGTGAGCGCAATGTTACTGTTGTCACCTATCGACTGTCCGATGGCCAGATAATTAACGCCTATGTCAGCCACGTACTCAACGCGGCTGAACATGGCGGACGTCCCATAGTTGGCGGCCAGACCGGCAGGATTGCTATAGAGGGCTTCAAGGCCTCCCATATTTATCATACCTGCTGACGTAGCTCCTGCCAGCGCACTTGTGCGCGCTGTCATCGGAATGAGTAATTCCGCAGCACCAGCCGTTCCTGCTCTTGAGCCGGACTCCCCGAGTGATCCTCTCGATGCCTGCGCCAAAGCATCAGGGCCGGTCAAGAACATCAGGCACAGTGCCATCAGAACCAACCCTGGATATTTTGCTTTATTCATTAAACCGTACATGTGTAAAATCCTCCTTGTAGTCTCGGAATCGATGTATTGAATCGTATTGTCCATGACACCTTCTTCCTTAGAATACGTTTAATTGAATGCGCTTTTTAACCGCAGCGAATTTGATCACGTGTGTTCCAACACCCGGTACTGTCACATGTATCAGGTAGAAACCGCTTCCAATCGGCAGATTGTTCTCCGTGGTCAAGTTCCATGTTAACTGATTCGTACCTGCAGGTTTGAACAGCGTGGTAATCAGCGAGCCGTTAAGCGTGTACACCCGCAATGTAGCCTCTTCATTGAGCGGCAAATTGCTGAAGCGTACTTCGTCGACTATCTGAGTTCTTTCGTAATCCGATACACCCAGGTACGGATTAGGAATGACGTTCATGTCGCTCAGCCTGGATTTCTTAAGAGAATCACTGGCTGCGACCGTTCCGAATCCTGCCGTATTGAACGTGAAGGTATCACCCGGCTGATTGGGCTTCTTGGTGTTGTACTGGATGACTGATCCCGCTTCCAGCATATCGGCATCAAATGACCCATCATCCTGAAGACCATTCCAGTTCACCAAGACCTGACGCGAAAATACCCGGTCGCCCAAGGGTCCTTCTTCAAACATAAAGTCCTGGTAACCTTTTTCGCCTGACGACGCGCCGTTGTCTCCGGGTTTGTACCAGTAGAT
>JACZYD010000076.1 GCA_022571255.1 Bacteroidota bacterium | reverse complement strand
TAGGCATTGTACCGGCGGATGATGGCTGGGATATCGATCTGCCACCCCCTCCGGAAGGCGCTGAGTGGAGTAAAACCCCGCGCATTCTGGATCGACTTCATTACAGACAGGATTATGTGGGATATACCGATCCCGGGTTTTCGCACCTGTTCGTGGTCCCGGCGGAATCCGGTACAGCGCGCCAATTGACTGAAGGCGACTGGAATGTGGGTGCGCGTTTTGACGCTCTTTACAGTGGAGCCGGATTGAGCTGGTCGGCAGACGGAACTTCCATTTATTTTGACGGACTCAAAGACGAGTCCGCAGATTTTGCGTATAAGGAGTCGAACATCTATCGGATCAATGTCAGTACCAAGGAGATCAGTTCCCTCACTTCGGAAACGGGCTTCTGGTCCGGCCCGGAGGTCTCCCCTGACGGCCGGCAGATCGCCTTCACCGGGTATCCCGCATCCAATATCACCTATGAAATGCAGCGTCTTTATGTAATGAATAGCGACGGCGGCAATGCGCGGATCATCACACCTGATTTTGATCGACCACCCCGTGGGTTGCGCTGGGATTCAAATGGCTCGGGAATCTATTTTACCGCCCAGGACGAAGGTTATATGCATGTATTTCATGCGACAATGAGTGGTGAAGTGCACACACTGTCCAGTGGGAAACAGACGCTGAGCCTGAATTCGACAGATCGAGCTCAATCCGTTGGTGTCGGGATCAAAAGGACCGCTAGCGAACCAGGAGATGTCTATGCCTTCCCTCTCGATGGCATTGGTGACGGACAGCAGCTGACAGCAGTCAACCAGGACGTACTCGATGGTATTACTCTTGGCGCCGTGGAAGAAATCTGGTTCGAAGCTGAAGATGGAAACGAGGCCCACGGCTGGATTGTCAAGCCGCCGGACTTCAATCCCGAAAACGACTACCCGCTCCTCATGGAAATCCACGGCGGCCCGTTCGGTATGTACAGCGGCACGTTTAATTTCAACTACCAGGCGTTTGCAGCCAATGGTTTTGTAGTCCTCTACACAAACCCGCGCGGCAGTACCGGGTACGGCGAGGCGTTCTCTCAGGCTATCGATCACGCCTATCCAAGTGTGGATTATCTGGATCTGATGGCGGGAGTGGACGCTGCCCTGGCCGAGGGCTACATCGATGAAAAACGCCTGTATGTCGGCGGCTGTAGCGGAGGTGGTGTGCTCTCAAGCTGGATGATCGGGCATACGAACCGGTTCGCTGCGGCGGCCGTACGATGTCCGGTCTCGAACTGGTTAAGTTTTGCCGGTACGACGGACATTCCGTATTTTACGTATTCGTTCTTCGATAAACCATTCTGGGAAGACCCGTCGGATTGGCTCCAACACTCGTCACTCATGTATGTCGGAAATGTTACGACGCCAACAATCGTAATGACTGGCGAACAGGACATGCGAACGCCCATGCCACAGTCAGAAGAGTATTATGCAGCGCTCAAATACCTGGGAGTGCCGTCAAAACTCATCCGTTTCAACGACCAGTACCACGGCACCGGCACCAGGCCTTCCAACAACATGCGCACCATGCTCTACATGATGGACTGGTACAATTCATATACACTGGATGGCGAAGTCGAGGATGACCCTGAGGAGTAGAGAAAGAAGCACCCCAATACAGACATGTAGACAATGGACAGTTTCAGATTATACGCGCGAACAGCGTTGACGATAGTTGCTTTATTTATTCTATGGGCAACAGCGAATCCAGCAACAGCGCAGCACAACCTTGCGTCAGATTCCCACGACGATCTCGTCGAGTATTTTGAGGCCTGGCGCGAATTCCGGGCGCCAACCGCAGAAGATGGAACTCCGGATTTCAGCCCCGAAATGATCGCACGGCAGTGGGCAGAGTATCCCGCGTGGTTGGCCAAACACGAATCTTTCCCGGTTGATACGTGGCCGGTCAGCGAGCAGGTGGACTGGCACCTTGTTCGGGCGGAATTGAACGGGTTTCGGTTTGATCATGAGGTTCTCAAACCGTGGGAGAGGGATCCTGCTTTTTACGTCTATTTCTACCCGGACCCTACGGACGTCCCTTCCCGCGAGGGACCAATGATTGAGGGCTCCATTGAGTCCTATTATTACGATTATCCGCTTTCTGATGGGGATGCGGAGCATATCGAAGCCGCCCTTCAACGGATGCCCTCGCTCTATAAATCCGCCCGCGGCAATCTAACTGGAAACGCCCGAGATCTTTGGTTATATGGCATCAAGAGTATTCGGGAGCAATCTGAAGCGCTTGGGCGATATGCAGATAGGATGTCAGGCGAGAGACCCGAGATCACCCGGGCCGCGCGAGAAGCAATCGTTGCCAGTGACGAATTCGCCGAATGGCTGGAATCACAGACTGATTCAAAAACAGGCCCATCCGGAGTCGGAAAGGATAACCTCACCTGGGCGCTTCAGAATATCCACTACATCCCACTCACATGGAACGAAGAAGTGCTTCTGGTTAAACGTGAGCTTGCGCGGGCGCATGCGGCTCTCAGGCTCGAAGAGAACAGAAATCGGCGGCTCCCTGATCTCGAGCGAATCGCATCACCGGAAGAGTACGACCGGCGGCTGAATGCTGCAGTCGATGAATACATGCTTTTTCTGGCGGATGAAGATATTCTGCCGATGAAAGATTATATGGACGAGGCGCTGCGTGAGCGCATCGGGTCCTACGTGGAAGTCGAACCCGCCCAAACGCTTCGCGGCTTCTTTTCAGAAATCGGATACCGGGATGAAGTGGCCATGCGTACGCACCACTACCACTGGTTCGACCTGGCGCGCATGCGCGATGAACCCAACGCCTCCCCGATCCGCGCAACACCGCTGTGGTATAACATCTATGACGGCCGAGCAGAGGGCCTCGCAACCGGCATGGAAGAAATGATGATGCACGCGGGGCTGTTTGATGATCGCCCACAGGGCCGCGAGATGGTCTGGATTTTACTGGCCCAGCGCGCCGCACGGGCTCTCGGAGGATTGTATCAGCATGCGAACATGATGACACTGAACGAAGCAGCTAAATTCGCGGACAAATGGACCCCCCGCGGTTATCTCCCCTGGGATGGTTCAACCATCCAGCACGAACAACACTTTTACCTCCGGCAACCGACATACGGTGAAAGTTACGTGATCGGAAAAATCGAAATCGAGAAGTTGCTGGCCGAGCGCGCTCGTCAACTCGGTGATCAGTTTACCCTTTATCAGTTCATGGATGATCTGAACGCAGCCGGCGTCATACCGGTGTCGCTGATAAACTGGGAATTAAACGGAGACGATTCCGAGATCCAGCAGATGATGGGCCGAAAGTAGTCGAAGGAGTTCAGGACCGAACGCAGGCAATCGCTAGTTTTTGCATGCGGTACACGATCCACATCCCTCCGCGCCCGAGCTCGGATTCGATTTTGTAGCAATAAGTGCTTGCCGACCATGTATCCGTGAGCGCGTCAGCACTGATGATTCGACTCTAAGAAACGGGGTTTCGGGCGGAAAGACAAAATAATACCGGGTCCAGCGTGTACATGTATCCAGAGAGGCGGCATCGGGCACTGCTTTCCATACAGCGAACGGTGCAGGAACGACTGATCCGGTGATTTAACTCTCCTCGCGCACTATTTCCCGAAGACGATATTCGTGCTCCGGATTCTCCGAGAGTTCGAGTAATACTTTTAGTTCGGCATAGACCACGTCCCAGTCGATGGTTGCATGGCTACGGTGTATCACAGTGCGGCGGCGCGCGGTCGTCGATGCGGCACGCGGTCGTCGATGCGGCGCCCTGCGGATGCGTGGACCACCAACTGATATATCAGTGATATCTCACTGTGACACGCCTTCCGCGAATGCTGGATTTGATATGTTATTGTTTTCGGAAGAAATAACATATCATAATATGTTTTCCAAAGGAGTATGTGCAGCGCCTTCCTATTCACTTCACATTTGAAAAACTCAACGGCCGACTTTTCAAACGACTCAGAGACCGATTTCGTCTACGATCTGCTGAAATCGCGGATCAGACTTTAATTCATCGGGAAGCGGACGCACCTTCGTCCATGCCAGAAAAGCCGCGTTTTCCTGCAGCGCTCGTCTGAAGAACTCGATAGCCGTTTCAGTCTCCCCGAGCCAGGCGTGAATGTAGGCTGGAATGGGTGCGGGCATATAATACTCCTCGTTTATCCTGTTCCATTCAGAAAGAATGTCACGCGCCTTGTCCTCCTGACCATTTCTTGCGTAGAGTGGTCCCAGCTGAAACATCAGGAATGGATCCCTCGCGCCGCCTTCGTAGAAGGGCTCCCACAACGCGATGGCCTCGGCCAATTTGCCTTTTTTCGCCAGAAGAAAGGACCAGTGAAAAAGCAAACCCGCGTGATCGCCAAAGAAACTTCGAATGCGCATCAGTTCTTCGATTCCGGCATCAACATCCCCGCTTACTCCCATCGCCCAGCCATAGTTGATTCCTATGATGAACGAGAGTGGATCCATACGCGCGGCTTTCTCAAGGAACGAAAGTCCGTCGACTGTTTGAAGGCGTTGTGTTGCTAATAAACCTCTCCAGTGCACGGCCATGGCATAATCATTACGCAAAGAGATGGCGCGATCCAGGCTGATTTCTGCATCATCCCACGACATGTCTTTCTCAAGTGCCAGCCCCATGGCTGCATGCGCTTCCGGGTTATTGGCATCCAGCTCAATCGCCTTGCGCGCGTATTCGAGTCCCAATGAAGTCGCCTCGCTGGGCCGCGTGTATCCCCAGTCCATCAATATGATATGCGCCATAGAAAGGTAGGCATACGCAGGGGCCGATTTGTCGTTGAGTCGAACAGATTCTTCCAGCAAATCTATCGCTGAGCGTAAGCCCGCCTCCGTCCGCCTATTCCACTGAAATTTGCCCTCCAGATATAGCCGGTACGCATCGGCCTCATTAGCCGAAATTTCGGCTTTAGGCCCGGCATCCCTCGCAGGATCTGGTCCAAATTCTATTTCCAGCTCAGATATTATGGCACGCGTAAGTTCATCCTGAATAGCCAGTGCGTCGTTTTCGGTCGCATCATAACGCTCTGACCAGACCCCGAACCCTGTTTCGGTATCCGTAAGTTCTGCCGTGATCCTGATGCGATCGCCCACCTGACGGAAGGTGCCCTCGAGCACCAGCCCCACCGAGAGCGAATCGCCGATGGTCTGAGGGGATGCCCCTTTACCCTTGAAAAAAGATGAAGAAGCACGCGCGGCCACGCGTATACCACCCAGACCCATGAGTGCGTTACGTAATTCTTCAGCAATTCCATCGCCGAAAAACTCATAGTCCTGATTTTCGCTGAGGTCGGTAAATGGCAGCACGGCTATTGACTTAACAGCCGCGACTTCGGCTTGCGCAGCAGCGGTCCCGGTTGGCGGCGTTATCTCGGATGCCCCGGGCCAGAAAATCCAGGCCAGGGCCGCGACGACCAGCAACGCGGCAATGCCAGGCACATATTTCAAACGACTATCCCGGCTGCTGCTGACCTTCGTGGCGGATTCGGTTGTGGGGTGTGCCGGCGGCGGGGATACTGGCGGTAGAGGCACCGGCCGTGGGGTGACGACCCCGGGTGCGGCAGTCTCGATTGCAGCGGTCCCGGTTCCTTCTGAGAACTCGATTTGCTGGAAAATACGAGCCATTTCGGCGGCTGATGCCGTACGACCGGCGGGCTGTTTCTGAAGCGCAAGATCGATCGCCGCTCCAAATTCAACGGGAACATCCGGCCGAAGGGCCAAGACAGATTCCTGCTGCAGATTCAGAATCGAATAGGCAACGGCCGCGTCGTATTCTCCCTGGAAGGGTCGGCTGCCGGTGACCAGCTCGTACAACGTTACGCCCAGTGCCCAGAGATCTGATCGATAATCCGTCGGTTCATTGCGCACCTGTTCCGGGCTCATGTACGCCGCAGTTCCGACGGTCGTGTGCGACTTGGTAACGTCCACGCCATCCGAGATCTTTGCCAGTCCGAAATCAAGAATCTTGACTTCACTGTTCTCTGTGAGCGCGACGTTGGCCGGCTTGATATCCCGGTGAACGATTCCTGCCCCGTGCGCGCATTCGAGGCCGCTTGCAATCTGACGACCGATCGCGATGCATTCGGCAACGGGAAGCCGTCCCTTCTTCAGCACCTCTTTCAAGGTCTGACCTTTATAAAGCGCCATTGCTATGAACAACCGCCCATCATCGACCTCACCGATCTCATAAATCGTACAGATATTGGGATGGTCGAGGCTCGACGCCGATTTGGCTTCCTGGATAAATCGCGCCTTGGCGTCCGGGTCGGCCGAAATGTCTGAGGGTAAAAACTTGATCGCCACTTCGCGATCCAGATTCACATCCACCGCCCGATACACGACACCCATTCCGCCTTTGCCGAGGGCATCCAGAATGCGAAAATGGGAAATAATCTGGCCGATCATGCAAACTCAACTATTGGGAATATGGGACAAGTCGGTTTAACTCCTGAAACCAATTAACCACGACGTGCAATTTATCTGTGTGGTCAACGTCAGACAGTGGCCGTCCGGAGAAAACGAATGAACCTGGATAATATAAGGGCCGGATATAATTGTGTCGGCTGGCGCGGTGCTCGGCAGCACGTTGATCGCTACCGTTCGGCCGAGTTTCGTATCTCGGGCCCGGTACATAATTCCCATTCCGGGCCATATTTGTATATTTAAAGGATCTTTATTATACCTATATGAGTTTTGCTTATGATTGGAAGAAGAACACAATCAATATGACCAAGCACGGAATTGACTTTGTCGAGGCCCAACGACTCTGGGACGATTCAAAGCGTAAAGAAGTAGAGGCAAAGCCAAGTCTGTCTGATGAAGAACGCTTTCTCGTAGTCGGAAAGATTGACGATAAATTCTGGACGGCTATAGTAACGTACAGAGAAGACGTGATCAGAATCATCTCTGTGAGGCGATCACGAAGTGATGAGGTAGAGCGATATGAAAGCTGAAGAACTCGATCGACTTTTTGACGAGGGGAAGGAAGACATCACCCAGTATTTCGACTGGTCCAAAGCCCGGCAGCCCGGCCTCGAACAGAAACGCGTCAATGTCGATTTCCCGAACTGGGTCGTGGATCGGCTGGACAAAGAATCAAAACGTCTCGGTATCACGCGGCAGTCATTAATTAAATACTGGATTGCGGAACGACTGGATGGCCTGGACGGATAACCGTCCACGGAAACGGGATAGATCCTCTCTTGATATTTCAATGTTTGTGCGCGTCAGGTGTTGTGTCGGAAGAAGGACCAGACCGCTGATGCGCGGCAGCGCCGCGCCGCCGCACTGCCGCAGCGCGATTTCAGCTCTCCTCTCGCACGATTTCGCGGAGTCGAGCCTCGTGCTCGGGATTCTCCGAGAGCTCGAGTAATATTTTCAATTCGGAGTAGACCACGTCCCAGTCGATGGTTGCATCGCTGCGGTGTATCACGGTACGGATGTCGGCCCAGTCTCGATCACGCCCGGCGACTGTCTTCATGATTACGAGGTCCTCGGCGGAGCAGCAGACCAAAGGATCCGCTACGTCAAAGTCTACGTCAACGGCCCTCTCCATCACACGAGATTCGTAGGGCATGAATCCGAGGGATATCCACCTCGATCCCGCCCGGCTCCGTGCCGAGGAACATGCGCGCGATGGTAGCCAGACTTTCGACATCCTCGACGCGCGGAGTCAGGACGGCGCTCAGTTTTTCCACGATCTCCATCTCCTGTCCCAGCGGACAGAGAATCGTCAGATCGATGTCCTGAGTAATCCGTACTTCACCCCATCGCTGCAGAGCAAGACCGCCGATAAAGCAGAATTCAATTCCGGCGGCCTTGAGCACGCGTTGAAGCCACACTGCCGTTGTAAAGATCCTCTGATTCGGCTCTCGCACAGACCATACGATATTGAGCGCACGAATCCACTCCTCATGCGAAAGCGTGCGAAGTTTCTGCGCACGCATGTCGGCCATGATTTTGTAGCCGCGCTTTCGTATTTGCCATGCTTCTTTTGGATCCATATCTCAATATAGAGTAGTAGAGAATGAATTCGTCACGTACAAAAGACGGAGAGAACGATCGGTTTCTGCTACAGGAGCGTACCTACCGCGAAGATATTCTGCCCTTTATTCAGTCGTAACAAGTCGATTCAGCTCATCGAACCAGTTTACTACGATGTGCGGTTTGCCGATCATTCCGGATGCGCCTCCAGCCAGGCGATGTCTGCCAGGTCCTGAGGTCGACTGATCGCTCGTTTATTTCTGATCAACGCGTCTCTGCCCAGAATCGGCACCGTCATGTCATCGAGTTCGGCGGTCACATGCGTATTCCATGCTTCATCAAAATCCGCAATGCCGTCAAGTCCTGTGAGAAGATCAATCCGGCGAGGTATAACGCCAATCTGAAGGACCATCTCCGGGTCAAGAAAGTCTGCCTCACGAACATCGGCGAGCGGTGCCCCGAAGGCTTTCAGAGCTGTCATTAATCGCAACGCGTTTTCAACCGATGGACGTATATAGATATCGATGTCACCGGTGGATCTCGGATTACCATGGGCAGCGAGGGCGAAAGCGCCAACAATCACAAATTCAACGTTTGCGTCGAATAATGCGGACAACATCTCTCTGTAATCGGGATTCAGCATTGAATTTGTCCGTCATTGCGAACGCGTCTAACGTGATCGGCCATATCATACCCATTCTCTGACCGGCCGTCAAGTGGGTCGTATCGGGCGTCTCGATAGAATTTCTTGTCGATTTTCGGACGACTGTTTTGTTGGGCTGACGACTCATACTCGTTTGTACGCCGGTCGATTGCAGCAGGTCCACCGATGTGGGCCGTTATTACGTCGATCCGGGCCGTTATTATGTCGATCTGGGCCGTCAGAACATCGGTCCGGGCCGTTATTATTTGTATCCCGGATTCGGACTCGACTGACGACGGTCGTAGCGACCCGCGCTATGGTGTGTAATATATCACGAGAATACATTCCTTTCCGCAGCGCGATTTCAACTCTCCGCTCTCACGATTTCGCGGAGTCGGGCCTCGTGCTCAGGATTCTCTGATTCGGCTCACGTGCGAACCATACGATATTGAGCGCGCGAATCCAGCCCTCGTGCGTTAGCGTACAAAGTTTTTGAGCACCCAAGTCGGCCATAATTTTGAAGCCGCGCTTTCGTATTTGCCATGCTTCTTTAGGATCCATACCCAATATAGAGATGAAGCACAGCATTTTGTCACACGCGGCCCGCCCGACCTGCTCCCTTCCCCATCTATTCGATCGCATCGTACGTCGCTGCTTGACTCCTCTTCGAAGTCAATCCGAACGTGCAGCATTCGTCATTTACTGCGACGCGTTTGGCGTCCCGCATTACCCGTCGAGTTCAAATCCTTGCATTTCTTCGAGAAATCTCGTAATTGGAGTCTCCTACCATTTATGAGGCTCTGTCATGCGTTATATCACGTCTTTTCTCCTCACTGCCGTCATTGCGGCACTCCTCGGCCTTCCCACGTCTGCCCAGACGGTAGTCATTCGCGCGGGACACCTTGTTGACGTCGAAGCCGGAGAGGTCACGGCCAATCAATCCATCCTGATCGTAGACGGAAAAATCACCGCCGTTGGAGACCGGGTCATAGTTCCTGACGGAACGGAAGTCATCGATCTGTCGGACAGCTACGTAATGCCCGGCCTGATCGATGCGCACACGCATCTTGCCCTCATGGAAATGGACGGCTCGGATATCGACGACCACGGATCATATTATTATACATCGCTGATCGAAGACACATCCATGCGCGTCGCCCAGGGGACGATGTTGGCGCGCGCGATGCTGGAGGCGGGTTTTACCTGGGTCAGAGACACGGGAAACAACGGTTTGTATGGCGATGTGACGCTCCGCCGCGCAATACAAGGGGGCTGGATCCCCGGCCCGAATATGGTTACGGCCGGCATCATGATTGCTCCGTTCGGTGGACAGTTTCAGATGCAGCCCGAAAAACCAGGACTCGGCAATCCTGAGTACACGTATGCCGACACCCACGATGAAATCATCAAAGCCATCCGCCAGAACGTGCACTATGGAGCCACCTTCATCAAGCTCATCATCGACAATCAGCCGTATATCTATTCGGAGGAGGATGTGCGCGTCGCGGTAGAAGAAGCGCACGACATGGGTGTGAAGGTGATGGCCCACGCAACGAGCGACGAAGGCATTCGCAATGCTGTTCTGGGCGGCGTCGATTCGATCGAACACGGCTTCGAGCCGTCCGACAATACGCTTGAACTGATGAAAGCCCGGGGCACTTATCTGGTGGGCACTGATTTCCCGGCCTCCCGCCTCGGAGAAACCAGGTACTGGAGCAACGTCGAACGAAACAAACGGGCCTACGCAATCGGCGTCCCGATGGCGTTCGGATCAGACGTGGTCTATTACGAGGAAGGCAAGACGAGGGGTGAACAAACGCTGGGATTTCTGGACAGCTACCTGGATGCCGAATTCCCCACCGATCACATCCTTCGAATGATCACCATGAACGCGGCCGATCTGCTCGGCGCTGATTCCGGCGAAATCAAAGCGGGTAAAAACGCGGATATCATTGCAATGTCGGCCAATCCACTCGATGACATTCACGCCCTTTACGCTGTGTCGTTCGTGATGAAAGACGGAAAAGTGTACAAGAAAGATGGCCGGTTTATCTGGGATATTCCGCGGGTGCTGAACAACCCCCGCCGCAAACAGCCAAGAGGAAATATGCTCTTGCAAAACTAGGGCCTGTTAACAGGCCATAAATACCATAGCCGAACTTCGGCAAAATGATCTAACATCCGATACCATGAAATCGTTCAGAATGCTCTTTGCCTTCGCGGCCGTGCTCGTTTTTGTATTTTTTCTTTTCCGAAAATATGGTAGAGGTGACGATCATATACAAGAAGCAACACACAGGATTGTATTCCAGACGAGCCGGGATGGGAACGGTGAGATTTATGTGATGGAGCCAGACGGAACGAATCTCACCAATCTGACACGCCACGACTCTCTCGATTACCATCCAACAGGTTCGCCAGACGGTTCGCTGATCGCCTTTGTAAGCGGCCGAGGAACCAGTCGGGAGGTGTGGGTCATGGACAGCGATGGATCGAATCAGCGGCAGGTGACCGACAGCCCGGACGCAAATATAGATCCGTCTTTCTCCCCAGATGGCCGGTTTATCGTTTATGATGGTTAAGGAGAAGACGGGAATACGGAAATTTTCGTGATCCCGACTTCGGGTGGCTCGGCCGTCAATATATCCAATCACCCATCCATTGACAGTCACCCATTCTGGTCACCGGATGGCGACAAAATTGTGTTTTATTCAAATCGGGACAACCCGGAGAGCGACTCCATGGATGTGTATGTAATGCGTTCGGACGGAACTGACATTCGGCGTTTGACAGAACACGAGGCCGACGAACGTTACCCGTCCTGGTCACCGGATGGGTCGCGAATCGCATTCAGTTCCGACCGGAGTGGTGACGCGGAAATCTATACAATGAGCTCTGTCGATGGCTCCGATGTGAAACGCCTTACTCACTCAGACGAAGATGATCTGGCTCCGGCATGGTCCCCTGACGGCGACCGTATCACGTTCGTGTCTGCACGTCACGGCGCGTTTGAAGTCTATATCATCAACATCGACGGTACGGGAGAAACCAACCTCACGAATCACGAGGCGTCCGACAGCAACCCGAGGTGGCTACCGGCGCAGAGATAAATTTACTTCGTCCGGTGGGGCCGAATTCGCCGAGCACCTTGTCGCCCGGCCCGTAGAAGCGGATGCGCCCCTTCAGCACCATGTAAATGAGGTCCATGTTGGGATGGTAATGAAGGTTGTTCTCGCCGCCTTCCTTGAGAATCTGGATCGAGGCCCGGACAGAGTTGGTGCCCGCCAGCTTGACGTGGATTTTCTTCTTCTGGTTGGGGAATTCGATATCGGGCCGGGTAAAGGCGAAGTTGTGGATCAGCGCTTCCGCCGCCAGGTGAAAGGCCTCTTTCTTTTCCGCGCCGCGCAAGTCTTCTCCGGTTTCCGCCGGTTTTTCGGTCTCGGACATGGTTTCCTCCTGGTTTATTGATCTTTTGAAAGGCCGCGCCGGCGGCCGAAACCCGGCCCCCGCACCCGGCACACCGTAGCCGGCACCGACAAGGGGCGCGCCGTCAGTCGACGCGCTCCCACTTGTCGATATCGACCTCCCAACCCTTGTTCTGGGTGAGGTCGAAGCCGTTGCCGTCGGGATCGAGCACGCGGAATTCCGCGTAGGGGCGCTCGGCCGGGCGGTCGGCGACCATGGACTTGCCATGGCTCAGTTGTTCCACCTTCTGCGCGGCGTCGCGCATGAGGAAACCGAAATGGTGGAAGCCGAAGTGCCGGTCCTCAGGCCGCTCCTCCAAGCCGTCATGGCCGATGCGGTCATAGAGCGCGAAGCCGTCGGCATCGCGGGTGCGGTAATAGGGATGCAGCGCGAGATTGGTGGCGCCGTCGCCCATGAAGCAGTTGAACCGCCCCTGGGCGCGGCGTTCGGCGGTGGTGCGCAATTCGCGCATGCCGAACAGGGCGGTCAGGAAATCGGCCGAGCGCTGCGGCTGGAGCGTATGGATGGCGATATGGCCGATGCGCGGCAGCCCACGCTTGCCCTGGCCCACCCCGAAGCCGCTTTCGGACAGGCTGATGGGGTTGCATTCGGGATCGAAGATGCGGACGTCGCCGTACTGGACGCCGTCGGGCTCCCGCACCGCGACCCCGCCCGGCACCAGTTCGCGGTACTTGGCCAGCACCGTATCGATGCTGTCCACATCCATGCCGAAATGACTGAGGCCGGTCTCCTTGCGCAGCTCCATCAAATCGGCCCGTTGCCGGAACAGGGTCAGGTTGTAATAGCCGTCGGTCAACGAGATATCGCCCGCGGCGGAGCGGTCGAGCTCTGCCATGCCGATCTCATCGACATAGAACCGGGCCAGGGCCTCGGGCTCTTCACTGATCACCGCAAGGTAACGAATCTTTGCCATAACGCGCCTCCCTTGGAACTTCCCTTGAACCGTTTCGTCGCGGGTTAACTAGCACGGAACGCCCCCGCCGGTCACGATAACCCGTCGGTTGGGGTCGTCAGTGCTGTGCGGTGATTAAGTCCCAATGGTGCCAGAAGCGGACATTTCCCTAACAGCGCCATGAAGGCCCATCGGGCTTGTTAACCTACTGTCTTGTGTGGATGGCTCCCCTTTTAACCCGAAGCGGACATAAGCCCCTATCCAGAATCCTCCCTTTGGGTATCTAATACTCGGTGGCTGGTCCAATAAGAGGGGAGCATGGGCCAAATGCCTTCAATCAAAGATTTGCCGACCACCAGTCTCCTGCAGAGAGCACTGGACTTTTCAGACAAGGACCCTAAGTCAGACGAGCGCTATTTACACGATAACGCAACATCCGACGAGCGCTGGGCTTGCGTAGCTGAGCTACACCGCCGTTGCGAACCTGAGATATTTGAAGCAGCGAAAAATTGGTGCGCCAGAGGCAAAGTCGTAGAAAAAATACTTGCCGCCTTCATTCTTGGTGAGTTTGGGCCGCTTAGGCAGGAGGGCGAAGAAGAGCTTCGCCCATTCACAAAACCAACAATCCCGGTACTTGAAAAACTGTTGGATGATCCTGATGCTCGCGTGGTTGCATCAGCGGTAGACGCTTTAAAGCACCATAACTTTCGTGATCAAATCGCGGAGAGGGACTCTCTTACATCTCACACCTCTTGGTTGGTTCGAAAGACGGTGGCTTCCGTGCTTGGGGGCCACGATGCGAGCCCCGCTGCCATCAGAATCCTGATTAAACTATCGCAAGATAATGACGGTGACGTTCGTGACTGGGCGACGTTTGGCCTGGGGGATTTGTGTAGCTTGAACACTCTCGAAATACGGGAGGCGCTTTTCGCTCGCGTGAACGACGAGCACTCCGACACTAGATCAGAGGCCTTACTGGGGCTTGCCAAGAAAAATGATGATCGCGTCATTCCGTTCATCAAGGCTGAGCTAGAGGCAGAAATGGTAGGTAACCTTGAGGTGGAAGCTGCAGGTGAAATCGCGTCCGGCGTATTAGTTGAACCGTTGAAAGCATTGCTTAAGTGGTGGGACGTAGATACGGAACTCCTGCACGCAGCACTACAACGCTGTAGAGGCGAGGCAAACCCGGATGAAGATTGGAGATGGGATAATCACTCGTCCGACGAAGCCTAATGCCCGCTTATGGCTACAAGCGGACGTTACGGGGAGCTTGTTTCAGTGTTTCATTCCTAGGCCGTGAAACAGTGAAACAGCGCCTTCATGGAGCACGATGGTGGGGCGGCGCCAGGGCGGCTCAATCGGCGGGACGCCGGGTGCTTTCGGGCAGGATCGTCAGCAGGCAGATCATCGAGAACGCCGCCGAGGCCCAGAACACCGCCCCGGGCCATCCCA
Organism: Bacteroidota bacterium; assembly: GCA_022571255.1. GTDB lineage: Bacteria > Bacteroidota > Rhodothermia > Rhodothermales > UBA10348 > N075bin62. The sequence continues at coordinate 1,298 of JACZYD010000076.1, read as the reverse complement.
AGTCCAAAATCAGGCCGTACATGGGCGGCGCGATGGCCTGGCCCACTAAGAAGCCCGATGTCACGAAGCCGAATACGGTGCCGACGCTGGCCTTCGGCGAAATGACCCGCACCATGACGTCCCGCGAGGAATGCAGGAAGCCCCGGGCGGCCCCCACCACCGCGAGAAGGCCCAGGACAAGCCAGAACGGCAGGCCGGCAAACCCGACCAGGGCGAGCAAGGCGCCGGAGATGGTCAGGCCGGCAACCAGAAGCAGCCCATGACGCTTGGTCTTGTCCGCCGCCCAACCGCCCGGCAGGACGCCCACCAGGACCGCCACCAGGAAAAGCGTGAGCGCCGAGTTCGCCACGGCCAGCGGAACCCCGTAAACCTCCATCAACGCGGCGACGGCGAACTGGTTGATGCCCACATTGGCCACCGCCAAGCCCACATAGAAAAGAAAGAACAGGAGAATCGGCTTTGAGGTCAGCAACCGGCGCAGGGTGAGCTTCTCACCCCCTTTCTTCTTGACCTCACCCTCGGAGATGATGCTGGAAAGGGCAAGAATGACGGCCGACAAAACCATGCCCACGCCGCCGGCGATCAGAAACGCCGTCTGCCAATCGAAAATCGATGCCAGGGAAACCATGATCACCGGCGCCGCCGCGAAGCCCGCCGAACCGCCGAAGGTATGGATGGCGAAGGCCCGGCCGATTCGTTGTTCGGATACCGTCCCCGACAGGATCGAATAATCGGCGGGATGGAAGACCGAGCTGCCGACGCCGGCCAGGGCCATGAAGGCGCCCAGGCTGAGGAGCGAATCCGCGAAGGCCAAAAGCGCGATGGCCGCCGCGTTGATGAACAGCCCGCCCACCAGCACGGCGCGCGAACCGATCCGCTGGCACAGGAATCCCATGGGCGTCTGCAGCACCGCCGTGGTCACCGCGAACATGGTCATGGCGAGGCCGAGCTCGGCATAGCTGACGCCCAGTTCCGCGCGCAGGATGGGAAACAACGGCGGCAGGGCCAGCATGTAGATGTGGCTCAGGAAATGGCCGAAACTGATGAGGCCGACAATCTGGCTGTCACGCCGAAGGGTTCCGGCAGTCGCGGACAATTCGTCCTCCCTATGGAAGTGGGGCAAGCCGGCGCCGGCTGGGGCCGTGCGGCCAAGTTATGGAGGCCCCAAATTAGACCATGGGGGCACCCCGTCAAGCCCGGTCCCGGGCGGCTCAGGGGGCGGATGCGGCGGCCCTTGGGCCGCCCGCGGCCTGTTGAACGGGGCCCGACCCGGCGCGCCCGGCGATTTCACGGATCAG
>JACZYD010000075.1 GCA_022571255.1 Bacteroidota bacterium | reverse complement strand
GCCGGGATCAGCGCAAGCCGCCTGTGCGCCGTGCTCATCACGTCGGCCTCACCGCCCGACAGTCGATACAGCGCGCCTGTGTGCGAAGCCCGGGGAGCATCCCACTAAGAATGTCCTGGGTTGCAAGCCCGGTCAAGCTGATCGAAGGTTCGTGGTACATTGGCTGGTCCTCATCTTTAACGGGTCGGCGGCCAAGTCAAGATGCGCTGGTCCCGAGGGTCAGACCGCGATCTCATCCCGCTTCCGGAAGTTGTTCGCAAGGGATGTCTCGGCGGTTCATTCATACCTACGATCCAGGTCATCTGTCCGATACGCGGAAAATATTTGCGTGAACCTGACGGACCCTTAGCGCTGAAAATCTACCCATCACCTTTGATAACCGGGCTAGGCGCGCTTGGACTTCCTCCTCGCTCAGTCCTGGAAACCGGTGTTCGCTGTAGGCCCGGCTGTTCTTATGGCCCGGGCGGTATGAATTGATGGTCTTGGATAACCGCCTGCGGACCGCGCTGAAATAGCCACTAATCCAAGTTGTGAGAGAAGGTTCTGGTCCAAACCAGCTCTCGCCTTGCTCGCCGATGAGCGCATCGATCCGTTCGCATGCCAGTGCGCCATCCAGTGGCCCGAGCCGCTCTTCCGCAAGCAGGCGCGCCTCGGAGCACAGCGGAGGAAGAGGGGTGCCTGCAAAGAGATCCGTCAGCGCGGAAATCAACTGATCCTGGGAAAAGACCGGCGTGCTCACCTGATTGGGTAGCTGCTTGTCGAATTGCTCCGATGTCACAGTTTGATAGACGATTACCGGATGATCCATCAAATAGCTTTCCAGCCCGGTGGTGCAACCATTGTGAATGGCAACTGCGCTAGCCATGATCCAGGGATAGACAGAGCCTTGATGGATGATGGTGACATTGGGCAGATTCTGCGCTGCTTCGCGCCAGGCATCATGGGCCTCCGCAGGATGCGGCCGCAGCACGATCTGACGGTCTGAAAAGGCACGGGCGAGGACCGGAAGCATGGCCTTGAATGCTTCGAACACCTCCTGCCGGAACGCCCACCATTCAGCATTGGCGTTGCCCAAATTGGTGAATCCACCGTCGGCCGTTCTGGTTGCCGCCTGGCTGGCCAGGAAATGGTTGATACGGCCGAAGTTCGAATTGATCAGGATGAATTCGCCAAAACGCGCCCGCAGCGCGTCTACCTCGGGGTCAAAAAACTGCCGGCAACGGGGCGTCAGCAGGTCGATGCGCGGATTTCCGGTCTCGTATACCGGTGTTCCCCGATATCCTGGCGCACTTTCGATCAGTTCCCGGTTGTTCGCCCCCAAAGCGAAGAAGACTTTGATGCGATTGAGGTTTTCCGTATCCACACGTCTTTGATGATAGGTCGCGCGGTCGCTGTGGACAATAGCCTCTTCATCCCAGGCGGCGATAGCGAAGCCGAGCTTATCCATGATGCGGAATATGCGACGCGAACTACCGCGCACATCCTTGGCGAGGTAAAGACCGCGCGGCAGAGTATGGATCCGGTTGTGGATTTCTATGCGCGAGCCGACAAACACGGGATGTCCGCGCTCGGCCAGATAGCCGGCGAGCAGGAGTTTGGCGTCAAACTCGCGCGATTGCGTTTCGGACGGCAGAATCACCGGATACGAAGCGTGTGCGGTCATCAAACTTCATGGTTGCCTTATTATGTGAGATTGTGGCATTCGGATAAACGAGTCGAGACACTCTGTGAAGCCATTCTTTCGGTTTTACATAACACTCGCCGAAATTGCGGCTGCACAACCGGTGTGAATGATGAAGAAGAAAGCTGGCGACGGCATCGTCGCACAGAACGCAAACTGGACATTTGCGGGCGATGTCGCAAACCAGTTCGACGATCACGTATCGAAATCGGTGCCGCTATATGCTGAGGGGCACGAAATCATCTGTGGGCTCGGCGATTTTTTTATCGCAAAGGATTCAATTGCTTACGAGTTGGATGCTCTACTGGCTCCCTATCTCTCAAGCTCGCGGAGCACAACAAGGAAAAGCAGGGTGCGCGCTTTATCGGCATCGATATAGAGCCCAAAATGATTGAGAAGGCTAATGGCAAGCGCGCTGCATGTGGTCTGGACAACGTATCCTTTCAGGTTGACGATATTCTCCAGGTGGAACTTGAGCCGGCGGACTTCATTGTTGCCTACTACACAATCCAGTTCATCCGCCCCAGCGTTCGTCAGGCCCTGATCGATCGCATCTATAGCGCCCTTCGTTGGGGCGGCTGTTTTGTCATGTTCGAAAAGGTACGCGGGTCCGACGCACGCTTTCAGGATATCCTCACCGCAATGTATACTTACGACTACAAGTTGAGTCAGGGATACGATGCCAATGAAATCATTGCCAAGGCACGGAGTCTGAAAGGTGTTCTTGAACCCTTTTCTACCCAGGGCAACCTGGACCTCCTCGACCGCGCGGGCTTCAAGGATGTGATGACCATCGCAAAATACATCTGTTTCGAAGGTTTTGTGGCGATCAAGTAACCGCAGGCTCGGGCCTTTTCACGGGGCCGAATTCCTAGGAGAATCCAAGTGAGCGATGTCAGCTATTTTGTGAAGGACAACGGCGTCAAATTGCCGGTTTCCGACGATTTTCTGCTCCCCTTTCTCCATCCTACCAGCCCGGGCACCAACTACTGGGATTCTCCACCGCCGGGCACGGCCCATGCCCGCCAGCGCGGCCGAATCCTGCTGCAACTGCACCAACTGATCGACCTGCTGCGCCGCGCTGGCATTGATACTAGGGGCAAGCGGATGCTGGACATTGGAACGGGCAACGGGATGATCCCTCGGCTCATGCTCGAATTTACCGAACTGGGCTCGGCCGTGGGCATCGATCCGTATCTCGACGGCGAGCATAAGTCGAGCTGGCAGGTACATGATCGCGATGGGTTATTCGCCGAGTTGGCCGATTTCATCCTGAAGGAAAGCCCAGATGAATTCGACTTTCAAAAATATAAGGCTCTAACGGGAGATCAGCATTTCAGCATGCGCCCGGAGGTTGCACCTTATCGGAAGCAGCCTGTCAAAGAATTCCGTTTTGCCAAGATCGGTGCGCATGACATCGAAGAACTCGGCGAGACATTCGATATCTTCTATGCCAAAGCTATAGATCATATTCCCGACTGGGATGGGATATTCCGCGCTATGAGAGGTTCATCGAATCCAGGGGCGCTTATTGTAATCAAACACTTCTCGTTCTTTTCGTTTCTCGGCCCGCACCGCTATGCCTCCACCAATATCCCGTGGGGACACCTGCTTTTGACCGATGACGAATATCGCCGCTTCGCACATGAGTTTCACGCCCATCGCGCCGATCAGATGATCGATTTCTACTTCAATGGCCTGGCGTTTCCGCGCGTGCCGATGTCGCGTCTGGTCCGCATGGCGCTGGATTACGGCTTTGTCCCGCAGGTCATTATCAACGAGCCATTGCGCAACATCGCGGACTTCTATCCGTTGGCGCGAAAGGTGGACAATTTTTGGTCGCTTGTAGCCGAAAACTGGCCGCCGACCGAAAGTAGCCAGAACATCGAAGGCAATTCCGAGCGCTGGAAGGGCCAGAACGTAAACTTCCGGATGGCCCAGAAACCAGAAAAGATGCTGGAAGAGCAGCGGCGTACCTCCCTCGTAGTTCAGAACCTGGCCACTGAGTACCATTCCCTCAGGCAAGAAAAAGCTCGTCGCCGCTAAACGGTCCAACAGCAGCATGATCGCCGCAGCCGTAAGAGCTGGAAAAGCCAGCACACCGATGATCGCCGATATAAGCAGCATCCAGATCGTCAGCGGCAGTCGGAACATGGACATGCCGGGCGCTCGCATATTGAGAATCGTCGTGATATAGTTGAGCGCTCCCATCGTGAACGAGAAAATGAAGAGGGCCATCGCCAGAATCCACAGGGTTTGTCCGAGCCCGGAGCCCGGAATTGCCTCGGCCAACGCTGATAACGGCGGATAAGATGTCCAACCCGACGCTGCCGCCCCGTCGGGAACGAAGAAGGACAGGAGCATAATCAGACTGGCCGGCACCACGATCCAGTAAGAGAGCATGTTCAGAAACGGATACGCCATGTCCCGCGCGCCGATCTGAAGCGGAATGATAAAATTGCCGAAACCGCTCACGGTGATAAAAGAGACCACGCATTTGCCCATTTCCCGTTTACGATTCGCGATCTGGATTGTGATTATTACGGAACAAGTCTGCACAAATGGCTGACTGCTCCTCTGGGAACGGGGTTTTTATACGTTCGACGAGAAAAGATTCGCGACATCTGGCCCTTGATGGCCGCACCGCCCGAGTTGGACGACAACATCCGTAAATTCGAACAGATCGGTACACATCCGATTTCCAACCGCAATGCGATCACGGAAGCCATTACGTTCAACGAGAGCATCGGAATTGATCGTAAGGCTGCCCGGCTTCGATATCTCAAAGACCGCTGGATGGATCGCGTGACGGATCTCCCCGGCGTGGAAATATTGACTCCGCGATCGCCCGAACTTTCTTGCGCCATCGGAACGATGAAAATTGAGGGCATAGGCGCGGCTGAACTCGTTGATCATCTGCTCGCCAGATACCGGATCCACACGCGCCCTCGTTTCGTGCCCGGCGAGTGGGAAGGCGTCCGCGTTACGCCCAACGTCTTCACCACGCTGAAAGAAGTAGATACCTTCTCGGAGGCCATCGAAACGATTGTAAAAAACGGGATCTGAGAAGACGAAAGTTGGAACGACAGATGTTAACGATATAAATTTTATTGCATCAAAACTGATATTCGTGAATCACCCGTCCCTACCTTGTCAAGGCGCGTTTGTAATAGATTATCCGTTGCCGTCCATAAGCGGTGCGCTCCATGATCAAGAGAGAAATCGAATGGCATATTATATCAGCAAGACGATCTCGGCCGACTTTGATGAAACGATTACGCATGTTACCGAAGCGCTCAAGGAAGAAGGATTTGGAGTCCTGACCGACATCGACATCAAAGCGACTCTGAAAAAAAAGCTGGACGTGGATTTTCGCCGGTATCGAATTCTGGGCGCATGTAATCCTCAGTTCGCCTATAGCGCCTTGCAGCATGAAGCCAACGTGGGTACCATGCTCCCGTGCAATGTGATTGTCCAGGAACACGAACCGGGGGAAATAGAAGTCTCGGCCGTTGACCCGATCGCGTCCATGCAGGCCATTCAGAATCCGGATCTGCAGGAGATCGCCCATGAGGTACGGGCTCGGCTGGAGAGGGTTGTGAACAATCTCTGAATCGTTCGACTCGTCAATAGAAAATTTCTCGTCACCCTCGTGGTGGCCACTCTGCTCCATATACCTCTGACCGGTTTCGTTAGACTTCCCGCAAGAATTTTTTGATGGGGTTCCAGTACTGCTTATGCCATCCCGGCTCAACATGCGACACCTCCTTTTCCGGCACTCCATATTGATCCAAAACAAGGGTCGTATGATCACCGTCGCCGGTAAGTTCGATTCGTACGAGGGAGTAAACTCCTTCCTCCCAGTTGAACACGCGCCAGGCCTGCACAATTCTCTTGTCTGGCACTAATTCGATGTAGCGTCCCACTATGTACACGCCGAAACATTGGTATGCCCCGCCCTCGTCCGGACTCACGTCGGCCTCCATTCCCGTCCACGCGGCGATTTCTTCCGGGTCGGTCAGCGCCCTGTAAACCTTTGCAGGAGAAGATTTAAATGTGATTTCCTGATGTATGTCTGACATGTTTTTTTAATTATCGTCCCGAATTCAATTCTGCGAGCCTGACTTTCAACTCAGCAGCTACGACCCTTTGAGCGCGGTCGATCGCGGTGCCGGTTTCAGAGGACGATCCACCGACCTCAATATCGTCCATCGCACGGAGCGCATTATCGTACCAGGACCCCCACGTCTGAAGAATGTCCTGTTGCTCTTCCAGAGCACCCCCGTCGGCCAGAGCAGCGGCACCGAGGGCGGCTTCGTCCTCAAGCCTCGACAGCGCCGCCATGCTGACCTCTTCGACCAGAGCCCGTGTCATTTCCCCGTCCGCAGAGACGAGAGCAAGCGCCGTAACCAACGCCGTCACACCCACATTTTTTAATTCTTCGGTAGAGACCATTTCCAGACGATCCCTGTCCGTATGATAAAATTGATCGGTAAAGTGCCATAGTAGCAGGCCCGGAATCCCTGCGCGCAGAAACGGTACGTGATCGCTGCCTCCTTCGTATGGATTCGTCTTCACGGTCCAGCCATTCGTAGCGGCCTGCTCGAGCGCACGCGCGAATACGAGATCGTTGAAATAGTGTGGCACCATATCGTCTTTCGTGAGTGGCCTACTTCCCCATTCGGTGTGTTCGTCGTTGCCGCGCGTCCAGATGGCCGAGGGATCGGGCATTTTCTCAATCAGAAACGTACCGCCTGTTTTATCCGTGTCTTCGCCCACCATGTCCAAGGACATACCCCACATGATCCCGGTAGCCCGGGCTGCGTCCTGCTCAATGTATCGAGCCGTAGACCGGATCTCATCTCCCCACAAAAATGTTATGCTTCGCTCCGGTCTGATGCTGCCAACGTCAACAAGAATGGCCGCCGCGCGGGCCATTTCCATCTGCACTCCGACGCCCGAGGCGTTGTCGTTTGCTCCGGGTTCCTGAACGTGTGCGCTGAACACGAATCGCTCGTCAGGGAGGGACGCCCCGTGAATGTCGGCGATGACCGTTCGTTCAATGGCAGGGTCGGTCCATCTGACTTCGGTTTTTACGACAGCTCGAACCGGACCTGCCGCCAGAGCTGTTTGCAACTGTTCCAGAGCATGTGTCGACAGCGCAATGGCCCACGAGTGCACCTTCTCGTTCCTGGTAATCCTTTTGAACTGGATCGAATGTTTGTTCTTTGCAGGCTGCAGATAGTTCGGCAGCGAGTATACCAGAACGCCAATCGCGCCTCTCTCAACAACCGCGCCATGGAATATGTTGGAGATACGCCCCCTGGCCAGAACAATTTTACCTCGAACATCAGCGACATCCATTTCGGCTTGAGAGCCCGTTCCGATGTCAACCAGTTCGGCAGCAATACCGCCGGCCGGTGTTGAAAAAGAACCGGTTGCCAGCATATTACGATTCTCCTCAAAGTCAAGAATCGACCATTCCTGACCTTCGAGTGTAATCGAAGCGCTCCGCGGTTCCCAGGCGGGTGAGGACATCGGATATTCTTCTACCCGATACGTAAATCTGGCACCATCCGGTGCATTTTCTTCCCGTTTGTATCCGGAGGCCTCCAGTTTCTCAACCAGGTGATCAATCGAAGCATCGAATCCCGCATTGCCGGGCCAGCGAATGTATTGATCGAGATACGCTACGGTCTCGAATGCTTTTTCCCCATCGAACTCTGTGCGAACGAGTTCCGAGATCTGATACGTCGCCGACTGCGTAATCCCCTCCTGTTCTGACGCGATCACCGGCGCCGAATCCGCGGAAAAACAACCGGACATAAATAACGGACATTGAATCCAGACAAGAAACCACCGTGAAATTTTTGTCATAATGGTAAAACATACGTTCTGTTTATCGAATGAGTCCGCAAAATAATTAAACGAATTAAAACCATTTTTCGCGCCGGTAATCAGCATTTCTCTCCATGCACGCGTTCACACATCCATCGAACCAGGGAAGCGAGAGGTGTATTCTCCTTTCTCGGCACCGGACAAGAATTCCGACAGGTAAGTCACGACCGAATCTCCCGGCTGCGAGTTGAAATCGCCCGGCAGAATAGTCGGCAGGTCATTGTCGCCGAGCAGATGCTCTGTTCGCTTGGCCTGCGCCGGTCGGTCACGTTCAGTCGAGTAAAAGTGGATGCCCACAATTCTGAACAGGATTCTTTCATCCGATCGAAGAGTCACGCTCAGCGACGTTCTGGGCTCTTCTCCATCTGTCAGGCGAAGCGTCCGGGATTCTGAGACGAGCCACCGCGATTAACCCGACCGGCCATGGAAGATCTCCAGTTTTGGGATAGAACAGTTTGAATTGCTACTATACGCATGTGAATCCTGATCTTGAACAACATTTAACATGGACACTTCTTTTACGCGCCGACAATTTATGGGAACGATGGGTGCAGCGATGATGCTTCCCGGCGTTGCTCAAAGACGAAGACAAACGCACCTCGAACACACGGGGGATTTCGATTTCCGGATCCGTACGATAACAGCCGGCGTGCCAATGACATCCGGGGACGATCTCGCCGCCCTTGACAAGGCTGCTTCTTTTCTGAACGCTGCCCGAACTCGATATGCAGATCTGGGCTATGAGGTTCAAACCATACGCATCGCAACGCAACCTCTGACATCGTATCTGACGAATTGGAGGAGCGAACAGGGTCTCAGGACCATAGAGATTTTCGACTCGTTTGCTGTTGAGCATGGAATCATGTTCAATATCGGCCCTTTGATTACTGTTGATCGGTACGATCCGGATCTGGCCGAATGGGTGGTAGAGATGAACAGCAGGACCCGTAATATCTCCTGTACGGTGCATGTAGCGTCAGACCAGGACGGAGTTCACCGGAAAACCGCGCACACGGCGGCCGAAATTATCGCAGAACTGGCCCGGAAATCAGCCGACGGAGAAGGAAATTTCAGATTCGCCGCAACGGCCTTTTGCCCTCCGGGCACCCCGTTTTTTCCGGCTGCCTATCACGACGGTGCCGCATCGTTTGCCATCGGCCTTGAAACACCACACCTTCTGGAAGCAGCTTTTCGTGAGACGTCGGACATCGAGTCTGCACAGAGTCGCCTGCGAGAAGTACTCAACAGCGCCATGAAACCTGTTGCGGAACAAGCGGAAGTGATAGCGGGGCAAACCGGCCGACGGTACCTCGGAATCGATGTATCTCCAGCGCCAGGGCCGGATGCCAGCATCGGCGCTGCAATTGAAGCGCTCTCTGGAGCACCGTTCGGGAGCATGTCTACACTCTCTGCGTGCGCGGCCATAACAGACGTTCTCAAATCTCTGGACGTTCAAACATGCGGCTATTCCGGACTGATGCTTCCGGTACTCGAAGATCCTGTCCTGGCACAACGGGCAGAAGAAGGTCGATACGGCGTTTCAGAGCTTTTGCTTTATTCGACCGTTTGTGGGACCGGACTTGATGTGATCCCGCTCCCCGGCGACACATCCGTTGATTCCATGCGCAAATTGATCACGGACGTAGCGTCCCTTTCGAACAAGTACAAGAAACCGCTGTCGGCGCGCCTGTTTCCTGTACCGGGATTAAAGGCGGGAGACCACGCAACATTTACCAATCCGTTTCTTATGGATTCGATCATTATGAAGCTGGACGGTGATTGAGAGGCAGCGTCACATTGAACAATCAGAGCCAGTTAACACATTGTGTACCAATTAGTAATGAAATCACCCTATCTGTACAATTAGTAAGGAAATCACCCTATCTGTACAATTAGTAAGGAAATCACCCTATCTGTACAATTAGTAAGGAAATCACTGTATCTCTCCCAGGCGTTACCAAATCCGGCCTGATTCCTGTTCCAGAAATCGAGACCTGTCCGGGCCCGCCATCCCGTTGTCGAATGTATTCTGCGAACGGTGCGATATCGGAACGCGTGTGATTCGGACTCCATGGAGCAACAACGCTTGCACGATCAGCACCATTTTCAGCGACAGCCCGCCACCACCCAGGCCCGTGCTACCATGTCGATCCGCCCGTCTGTGGCAACTGGTAAACGGCGACGCAAGCCGTCGGCCAGTAAGATCCGGTCTTCCTCCGAAAGACTTGCTACAAAACTCGGAGCCGGTCCGGTGCCTGCGAGGAAGGGAGACCAGTAGTCGTCGAAGTTCTCAAAAATGGTGGGTACCGCAATGGGGAAAATACGGATCTTCTCAAGGCCGGCACCCGAAAATAATTCCTTCAGCGCACCCGGGTTGCAAAACGAAAATCGGACCCCTTCATCCAGCTTGGCAGCCCGGGGATTGATCGTCTTGGCTTCGTCCCAGAAGTGTCGAAGAAACTGCATGTCCCCGGCATAATCCCAGACACTGGCTGCAACCATGCCCTCCGCACATAAAAGCGAAGCTTGTTCCCGAAGGGCCTCGGTGGCATCATTGAAGAAGTTCAGCGCCACGTTGGATATGACCATGTCAAAGCCGCCGTCTCTGGATGGCAATTCCCCAACTCCAGCCTGCAAAAACTCTACTCTGTCGTCTGTGATATTTCTTCTCGCAACGTCGACAAACGCCGCCACGGGATCACAGGCCAGTATGGATTTCGGCTTACCGTGTTCACAGACGGCATCGACCAGTGCGCCTGTTCCAGTTCCCACGTCGAGCCAGTTTCCACCGGCTGGAATATCAAGCCAGGTTACGAAATCTCTCGCGAGAAGTCGACTCCACCTGCCCATATACCGTTCATAGATCGATCCTTCGCTCCACGCGTCTTCGATCAACGAGCCGGCTATGGGCTGATCTTCCATTGGTTCGTTTTCCATTGGTCGCCATCTTGATTTCGTGCAAAATAAAACAAAATCTTCAGAGCTGTCACATTCTACAATACTCAATTGCAATAAGTATCTTGCGATACCCTCACCGAACCACTATTCGGAGATTCCCATGCGAAAAAGCTTGTTCCTACCCCTGCTCACTTTTGCCCTTCTCCTTGGCGCGTGTGACGCCGATTCAGAAGAAGGCGTTGGCAACACCCCTTCAATCGATATGCTCAACGTTTCCGCACCCCTCGCGGCAGTCGACCCGACCTCCCTTGAAATACACGGTGATGTTCGGTCCGATCCCTATTTCTGGCTGCGAGACAGGGAAAACCCGGACGTAATCGCTTACCTGGAGGCTGAAAATGAATATACCGAAGTGGCCACGGCCCATACCAGGGAGCTGGAAAACGTTTTATACGAGGAAATGATAGGCAGGATCAAGCAGGATGATGCTTCGGTCCCGTATAAAGACAATCATTACTGGTACTACTCCCGGTATGAGGACGGAGCAGACTACCCGATTTATGCCCGCAAGAAGGAATCGCTGGACGCGGTGGAAGAGATCATGATCAACGCGAATGAACTCGCCGAAGGTCACGAATATTACGCCGTGCGCGGACGCGCCGTCAGTTCATCGGAGGACATACTGGCTTACGCTGAAGACACGGTGGGACGCAGGTTTTATACGATTCGTTTTAAAAACCTCTCCAGCGGTCAACTCCTCGACGACACAATCGCCGACGTAACGGGAAACATGGCATGGGCCGACGATAATCGGACGCTGTTTTATGCCCGGCAGGATCCGAATACGCTTCGTTCGTTCCAGATTCTGAGGCATGAGTTAGGCACCGACCCTTCGAATGATCAACTGATCTATGAGGAGCGGGACGATGAGTTTTCAACCTACGTTTCAAAAACAAAATCGAAGAAATATATATTGATCGGCTCGTATCAGACACTCAGTTCGGAGGTCCGGTACCTTGCATCTGACGATCCGCACGGTGACTTCACAGTCATTCAACCCCGAGAAGAAAATCACGAGTACAGTGTCGACCATTTCGGCGATCATTTTTACGTTCGAACCAACTGGCAGGCCGAGAATTTCCGCCTGATGCGCACACCCATCGGAAGTACCGGAAAGCAGTACTGGGAAGATGTTATTTCGCACCGCGAGGCTGTTTTCCTGGCCGGATACGAACTCTTCAAAGATCATCTCGTGATTACAGAGCGATCCGGCGGCCTGATTCACCTTCGAATTCGTCCATGGGATGGCAGCAAGGAACACTACCTGGAATTCGGAGAACCGGCATACCGCGCGGGTGTGAGCGTCAATCGGGAATTGGATTCCCAAGTGCTCAGGTATTCATATTCCTCGATGACCACGCCCAATTCGACCATCGATTATGATATGGAGAGTCGGGAGAGAACACTCTTGAAAGAAGAACCGGTTCTCGGCGACTTTGACAAAACAAATTACGTCACGGAACGCGTTCAGGCTCCAGCCCGCGATGGAGTTATGATTCCTGTCTCCATCGTGTACCGGAAGGGTGTTCGCCTGAACGGCACCTCTGCTCTGCTTTTGTATGGATATGGATCCTATGGCGCCACGATTGACGCCTCGTTCAGTTCATCGCGCCTCAGTCTGCTCGACCGCGGGGTCATATACGCAATTGCCCACATCCGCGGCGGTCAGATCAATGGCAGGGAGTGGTATGAAGACGGTAAACTTCTCAATAAGAAAAACACGTTTACGGACTTCATTGATGTCGCTGAATATCTGATCGAAGAAAAATATGCAGACCCGAATCACCTTTTCGCTCAGGGCGGAAGCGCCGGCGGATTATTGATGGGAGCCGTTACCAACATGAGACCGGATTTGTGGCGAGGAGTCATCGCCAATGTGCCCTGGGTGGATGTCGTGACAACCATGCTCGACGACACAATTCCGCTCACCACGAGCGAATATGACGAGTGGGGCGACCCGAACGAAGAAGAATACTACCACTATATGCTCTCGTACTCGCCGTACGACAACGTGGAGGCCAAAGATTATCCGAACCTGCTGGTCACAACGGGATTACACGACTCTCAGGTTCAGTACTGGGAACCCGCAAAGTGGGTGGCAAAAATACGCTCCATGAAAACCGACAACAATCTGCTCCTTTTGAAAATCAATATGGAAGCCGGGCACGGAGGCGCATCGGGTAGACTGAAACGTTTCCGGGACACGGCGTTCGGATATTCGTTCTTATTGGATCTGGCAGGTATTCACAACATCGAGCCGCTGTCGGATTGATCGCTTTGGGATTGAGCGGTATCAGATTGAGCCGCTGTCAGACTTGATCCGGTGTCAGATTGCTCCGCTGTCAGACTTGATCCGGCCTAATGGCACGAAGCCGTCGACGCGGTACACGATGCCCAGGCCGCCGCGACCGAGCTCGGCGGTGATTTTGTAATGAGAGAGTATGGATCCGATCATGGTCCGCAGATCATTGCGGTTCGCGCGCTTTATTGTCCAGCAAGGCACCAATTCTTGAGTGGGCCGCCGCAACTCTTGGCTGGAAGACAGGGTCTGCGTTGCGCCACTGGTTAGCCATCAGGCTGTAATAACGAATGGCTTCATCGGTGTTGCCGAGCTGTTCATAAAGAATCGCAGCCCTTTCCCATCCCGCCGGCGCATAGCGCGATTGATAAACGGAGGCTTTATACCAGTCGATGGCGTTTTCGACGTCACCGTTCAACTCGGAAAGCTCTGCCAGAAACCAGTTGACCTGGTGACGTGCCGCAAGCAGGTCACGAGAGAATTCAAGAAAATACAGGCCGTCCATCAGCGCGGCGTTCATGGTCGTAAGCGCCGCCTCTATGTCGCCGTCCAGCCACTCTTGTAATGCCTCAAGCTCCGCGGAAATTGATACCCAGGTTGGGTAGGCTACCGAGTCAGGAGTCAAGCTGTTGTATGTGTTAACCTGCGCTTCCAATCCGGCCGAATTATTCTGCCGAAAAGCCAGCAAGGCTTTTAAATAGGCGCGAACCAGTTCGCCGTCACGGGTATACGGGTGTGGAGGATCGGTCGCAAAGTCCCAGTCGTCAACACGTTTATCGAGCGAAAGTAACATTTCATCGGTCGTATCGAACGCCGACAACGTGCCGTCCAGAACGTCTATAATAAGGGTCGGCGCAACGGCATCATCCGCCACGGTGGGACTCATCGCGTTGGAGAGATCAAACTGCCCTCGTGACCGCGCGATGTACCATTCTTCGTTCCATGGGGAGTCTTTATCATGACCTGTTCTCGAGAACGACGCATCTGCGTGGTCTACCAATCCATACCACAAGGCTCGATGGATGTCGATTCTGCTCCCTTCTCTATCAAACGAAGCAGAACTGTCTTCCGGTGAACCTGCAACTCGAGCGTGTTGGACCATATATTCTTGCGTTCCTGGATTCATTCTATCCAGCGCTCGTGACCAGTCCAGTTCTTCGCCGCGAGCGGGGATCTCCATCCCGGCATATACAGCCGCCAGGGAATCCAACCGATAGAAATCTCCGTTCAGCAATCCCGAATAAGCGAGCAGATCGGAGTGGTGCATGGCGAACTGCTGACTGCCCGGTGTCAACTCGCTCACTTTTTCGAGCAGTTGAAGTGCTTCAAGATGCTCAGATTCCTTGTTCGAATAATGGACAAACACCTCGGCCAGTTGACCGGTAGCTTCGAGATCGTCAGGATAGTCTCGAATAATCGCGCGGTACATGCGCGCTGCTTCGCGGGCCCGCCCGGCATTGAAGAGCAGTTCTGCTTCAAGAAGGCGCCGGGCGCGACCGGTCAACTGATCTGCGTATTTCATCGCCATACTCAAATCATGCTGCACTGCACCGCTTAAAACGTTGATCCATCCGTCAATCTCGGCACGAAGATACCAAGCCAGGGCGAACGTCGAATCCAATCTCAATGATGCCTGAATTTCCTCAAAGGCTTCTTCGTTTCGACCCGCCCGCGTCAGTTTTTCAGCCGTCAAATAATGTTTGAGCGACTCGAAAGACGATGTCGTGCCTGCAGCGAGCGAACTCAAATCCTGGTCTGGATTGGTAAGTAGACCTCTGACCAGGCCCGCCGCAAGAACATCAACCGCAACCATGAAATCGTCATCACCCGTATACTTGGCAATAGATTCTTCTTCCGGTGTGCCATCGGCGAGATACAACCTCGCGCTGATCTGATTTTCACTTCCAACCCTTACGATACTGCCGAGGATGAACCGCCCGGCCCCGAAACGGCTCGAATATTCACGACCCGCCGCCGGCCCGATTACTTCTCCTTGCTGAATCTGGATTCGTTCAAGAACGGCCGCGTGATCCACTGTTTTTACGGATCCCGCGCCATCGAGCAATCTACTCAGAATCGTGACCATGCCCTCAGACAGGTATTCCATCTCTGGCTCGCCCTGCACATTGAACGGGAGGATAACAATCAGATTTGCCTGTGCAGGGTGGTCCGACGGACCATCGGTCTCGGTCGAATTACTGAAAACGGTCCATAAGACCAGTGCAAGGGCGATCACGGCAACCGCGGTAACGGGCAATGCCCACTTCGGGAATGGAAATTTTCCCGGTAACACAGATGAATCAGCAATCTGAGTCACACCCGAGGAGAACGGGTCCAGCGCCTCTAAAACTTCATCGGCCGTTGCGTACCGATCATCAGGATCTTTGGCGATCATCTTCATGATAACCGACGCAAACTCTTCGGGCACACCCTCCAGAGGGGCCGGATCCTCGTTCAGGACGGAATACAGCACCGCTTGATCGTATCCCCCGCCAAACGCTTTATTACCGGACAGCAACTCATACAGGATGACCCCGAGCGACCAGATATCGGTTCGCCCGTCGACTGCCTTGCCACTCGATTGCTCAGGACTCATATACGCCGTCGTACCCACCGTAGAACCGGCCTTCGTCAGGTCAATCCCCTGCCCCAGCTTCGCGAGTCCAAAATCCAGTATTTTGACCAGCCCGTCATCCGTCACCATGATATTGGCCGGCTTGATATCCCGGTGAACAATCCCTGCCTGATGAGCTTTTCGCAGACCGGCCGCTATTTGAGTTGCAATGTTGGCTGCTCGGCCAATCGGGATGGCTCCGTCATCGAGCAAATATTTCAGGGTCTGCCCTTCGTAAAAGGACATCGCAATAAAGAGATTGCCTTCATCAGACTCCCCGATCTCGTGGATCGTGCAGATATTCGGGTGATCCAGCGCCGAAGCAGCCTTCGCCTCCTGCACGAACCGGGCCTTCGCCTCGTCGTCAGCGGACATATCGGAGGGTAAAAACTTGAGTGCGATGTCTCTATCCAGCTTCGTATCTC
>JACZYD010000191.1 GCA_022571255.1 Bacteroidota bacterium | reverse complement strand
CAGCAGTTTCACACCCGGAAAGCGGATATAATTTTGTGTGATCAGATAATCAGCCAGGGTGTCATTGTTGAAATCGAAAGATACCAGGCCCCAGCCAAAGCCATAATTATGGGCATTGCGGGACTTTGCCACATCCTGAAATATGAAATCACCCTGGTTTTCCAGCAGGATGTAATTTTTGTTCAGATTCTGTTCACGCGTAAGGTCGCCTCGCAGAAGAACATCGGGCAGTGTGCTGCCCACATTGCTGAAATAAAGATCCATATACCCGTCATTGTTGTAGTCACTGACCGCAATACCCATGGGGAAACTGTACGTAACCGGCAGCTCGACGTTGTCAAACGTGAGGTCGCCGTTATTCCTGAACACGCGGGGCATGCCGGTGTCCTGTGCAACGACCAGATCGCTGTATCCATCGTTGTCCAAGTCTACAAAAGCAGCGGTAAAGGTATTGTGCTGCTCGAAAACCCCGGAAGAGGATGTTATATCTGCGAAAGTATTGTCTCCATTATTCAATAACAGATTGCTGATTGCGCCGTACTCGCGGTTGAAGATGGTCTGTCCATCCACATACGCCGGGCGAATATAATTCGAGAGATAAAGATCTACGGCACCGTCTTTGTTGATGTCACCCAACGCGATGGAGAGTGGCGATGAGGTCTCATCCAGCGGGGTATTTATTTTTCGACCGGTAAAGCCATGTCCATTGTTTTCGTACAGATATAAGCCACTGGCTCGAGCCACAAACAGATCAACGAGGCCGTCACCATTTACGTCGATCGACGCGGCGCCGTAGCTGGGCTCATCATTCATTTTCTGAAACCAGGAGCTGGTCGGTAGACGGACCAGCCGACGGTCTGAGTACCGCAACAGGGCATCCGGTTGGCCGGCTCCACCCCCGACAAATATTTCGTCGATCCCGTCGTTGTCGATATCAATAGCAGAGAGGGCCATGAAGGGTAAAAACTCATCGAAGTCAGAATGATGGGCAAAATCGGCTGATATTTCTGTAAAGCGCAGATCTGTTTCACCCTGCGGCACGGGTTTTCCCTGCAGCAATAACCCGACCAGATCGGGGCCGAAATACCATGCTGCGCCCAGAATGGCAATGAGAATAATGGCCATTATCATTTTTCTACGCATGGCATTCTGGTTCCAAGTCTTATATGACCCAGGCAAGGATTGCAGCCGGCTCAGGACAATACATGGAGGAACATGATCAAAAGGATATTTTCACACGAAAAATCTCAGCCATCTCTGCTGATTCAGTGTCCAATTCATAAAATGCCACAGAAACTTTCTTGGGAGAACTTTCCGTATCGATTTCCGCCAGGCCGAATACCGAACCAATGACCAACGGGGCATCTTCGTCCGTATCTCTCGGAACGGCCCAATCCGGCCTGAATACCTCATACGAAAAGGCCGGATTTTCCTGGTATTCCGGAACGAGGGGATGCCCGGCGGCCCTCTTGTAGTTCAGCGGAGAAGCTGAAAAATCGAACACAGCAGAGCCCAGATCGTGGATCGAGTATTCGATCACTTTCTCGGAGCGCGATACAGCACGGAGAGGCGCCTGCCAATTCAGAATGTGCGCGCTGGGATAATGTTGATCCCCGGAAAACACCAGAACTCCTGAAATATTATTCTCCTCGACAAACGACAGAAACTTGCTTCGTTCGAATTGATAACCCATCCAACTGTCATATCCCGACCTTCCGGAAGAGGTATCTCCGCCATAATCATTCAGGGAGACACTTGAAAAGACAATCTTGACGGCAGCCTCGGATGCTTTCAATCCATTGAGCAGCCAACGGAGCTGCTCATCCCCGAGCATCTTTTTACTTTCTCCTTCTTCATTTTGCATAGGTACCCGGTACCACCTTGCATCCAATACAAAGACGTCGACATCCGAAATCGAGAACTTGTAATAGATCCCACCTTCTTCGTCCTCAAAAGGGTAGGCCGGATAATTTTCTTTAAAAACCCTCCTGGCTTCCTCTTTATAAGGATACGTGCCATCGGAATTGTCTTGGCCAAAATCGTGGTCATCCCACGTTGCCATCAACGGAAAATGGCTCGCCATTTTCTGATAATTCTCGTCAAAAACGCGGTCGTATTTACTGCGGAATGCCTGCAGCACTGTCTCATCAGAGAGAACGGTCTCGCCGTCCGCAATCATCTTATTACGCAGGCTGTCATCGGCGCTATATTTTTCCAGCGTATTCAGATTACCGTCATAGTCGCCATACATCTGGTCGCCGAGCAATGCTACGAACGTCGGAGAAAACTGCTCAATTTTTTCAAAGATGTTGAATCCCAGATATTTTTCCCTCATGCACGCCGAGAAAACGAAACTGAATTTGCCCGGCTTACCCGCGGCGGGAAAAGATCTGAACTGGTACCATTGCGAATGTTTTCCATTCTCGAATTCGACTCGATATGTGTATTCCGTATCAGAATCGATGTTACTTAAGGTCACGTTGGTCGACAAACCGTTCATGTCAGAGAGTGCAGCCCACTCGGTGAAGGTGCTGTTTTCTGTATCAGGCTTATGGTATTCGATGCGCACTTTGCCGGCGTTCGTTGCCTTTATCAGGACTGGCACCTGATTGTCCTGCTCGATTCCCACGACTGGCGCTCGAAACAATTCGTTGGGCGTATCACACCCCGAAGTAATCAAGATTATGATCAGCGCTGAGATCCGTAATAACCTTTTATTCATCTGATTTCTGTGATCCTGTTGTAAAAAGGGATTGATCCTGTTGTAAAAAGGGATATTGTCCTGCACTCTGTGATGCGGTCCGATTATCCTGCTTCATTTCACGAATATCATCGGTTTCGTTACGCTGAATGATTGGTTTGGCTGTCGATTGGATAATACGGTGATCCTGTAAAAGTAGATACCACTGGCCACGTGAGTACCTCCGGCACTCTTGCCATTCCAAATCACGCTGTGACTACCCACCTCCTGAAAGCCACGAACGAGGGTAATGACTTCCCGGCCGCTCAAATCATACACAATGAGTTCTACTTCACTCGCGTCCGGTAGCGCATACTCAATTACAGTTTCCCCGCTGAAGGGATTTGGATAGTTGATCGTGGACTCAAACAAGGTCGGAGATTCTGAGGGTTCTCTGGATACGTCTGTCACATTGTCGCTCTTTACCGTAATTCTGTAAAGCTCTTCCATTTTCGAAGTATCAGAATCCCACTCGTAGAATTTGACAGAAACACTTTTTTCAGATCCTTCCGTATCGACTTCTACGAAACCGTACACAGAGGTCGGTGACCTGTTGCTCCACACTTTTCGAAACACCTCAAAGGAATACAGTGGATTCTGCTGATTCGCTGCCATGAGGCTACGACCTGAAGCTGTGGCGTTGTGCAGCGGCGAAGCTGAAAAATCAAAAACAGCAGAACCTATGTCTGACAGCGAATAGACGGTGGAGGTGTCTGTTCGGGAAACAGAATTCAGAGGGGCCTGCCAG
>JACZYD010000074.1 GCA_022571255.1 Bacteroidota bacterium | reverse complement strand
AAATCGAAGAATACGCTCAGTTTCCTTAACCCTCACCTTAACCTGGGTTAATATTACTAGTCGTAAGTTATTTATATACAAGTAATTATGCATACTATGTGTTACTCTTCCCGGGAGTCAGTCTTCCTCTATCCTGGTCATACTGATGACACCCGTCTGCTCGCCCATGTCATAGGTTCCGTGGAACACACCCTCTTCATCCAGCTCGCCGTCAATCATCAGCGACGTGTCGTTTTCCAGGTCGAATGATATTTGAAGTTCATGGTCGCCGCTGAATTCCGTCCAATCGGACGTCAGATCCGTGATCCCCTGATCCGGAGAATTCAGTACGGCTACGAGCTGTTTGTCTTCTAAAGTAATATCGATTGTGAATGCGATTTGGCCGTCCGCCAGGCCTTCCCATTGACCCACAAATTCGCCCGGTCCGGTCGCAGGTACGGCACTCATATTCAGGGAGAAAAGCGCGAGCAAAAGGATAATTGGTAGTCGAGTATGCACCATTGTATTCTTATCTGATTCTGAAAAGTTGTAGTAACTGCCTCAAAGAATGTGTTTGCGTCCGAGGTTTGTAAACGTATCACGAATGAAAAAGACAATAGTTACGCGTGGAGCTTCGACTGACCGTTTGAAATGAAAAAGACTGTCGTCGGAGGGTTCTGGATCAGATACGCCCATCGCCGCCTGCTACCTGTCGCTGTGGATCCAGACAGATGGATTCTGGCGTCGTATTTTGATTTTGGTCAGGCGAAGACGTCGAGTTTGTATATAATGAAAGCAATGATCAGCGCGTCGACTGCGGCGAAAACGAGAATGAGCCGAATGCGCTGGTTGCGGCTAAGGTTTGATAGGCGCATGGTTTTCACTTGGTTCAGCTGTTGTTCAAGGGCGGATTTCAGGGTCGAAAAGTTCGGCTCGACAAAAAATATACGTATAAAGGCCTTTGCGACCTGCCGTCAATAATGATACCGGGCTTGCAGAAAGTCAACGCGGCCAAGCTGCACGTAATACACCAGGCGATGCTCCTGTGTGATGCGGCGGGACCAGATCCCCGGGCCCAGATATTTGAGTGGTTCGGGCTTCCCGATACCTTCGAATGGGTCCCGCATGGTGGCTTCGATCAGGCGCAGAACTCTGAGGGCGGTTTTTGGGTCATGCTGAATCCACCACGTAAGATCATCTCGAAACTGCCGGTGAAAATCAGAACTTCGTTCCATTGAATCAGAGCGGGTAGTCTGATTTACTCCAGTCCCACATCTCGTTTCAGCTCCTCAAGTGTCATCGTTTTTCCTTCGCCGGCGTGAGCGCTCCGAATCGCTGCCAGCAGTCGTTTCGCATTTTCAGGCGAACGGAGGAGATGGGCAGTTTCCAGAATACCTGACAACTCTGACGCAGGGAGCATGGCGATGTCTTCCTTTCCCCGCCGGTGAAGGATCGCTGTCTTTCTGTCGTCAACGATTTTATCCCAGAGACTGGCCAGATTGGCACGTGCCTCTGAATACGTCAGTTCCAGTGTGTCCATAAACTTGTACCATATAGTTGTACATGAAACGGGTCCTCGTATCCGTTGTTTCCAATTCGGGCCATTTGGCAGGCTCTGGAGAGGAAGAGGACGCTCTTCTCCTATCCGTAACAGATATTCGCTCATGAGCGCCGTCATCTAACCGGACTCCAGCATCTATTTCTG
This sequence comes from Bacteroidota bacterium, assembly GCA_022571255.1. GTDB lineage: Bacteria > Bacteroidota > Rhodothermia > Rhodothermales > UBA10348 > N075bin62. The sequence goes on along the minus strand of JACZYD010000074.1, from coordinate 14,350 downwards.
AAAGTTTCTGGCCCCGAAAACAGCGTGATCTACAGATTCAAGCTGAACGTAGAAACGGGTCAATTCATCTGTCATGTCCGAACCGTTCTGCGATTCAATCAGCGGATACTTTTGCGACCTGCCGTCTTTGGCAGCGAAAGACTTCAGATCGATACGCTCCCAGTCAAGAAACTGCGCGCTGCCTGCCGATGTCAGGCTCGAGAAATACTCGTCGGACGTACCGTCAGCGAACCAGCAGAATCTTTTTGTTTTCCACTACGCCTCCAGCCGTGAGCCGGTAAAAATATACGCCGGCCGCTTGTCCTGCCGCGTTCCATGTCGATCTGTGAACGCCACCCGAAAGGCTCCGATTGAGAAGAGTGACCACTTTTTTTCCCAGAATATCAAATATTTCGAGAGTCACGTGTTCGGCTCCGGAGGTTTTGAACTCGATCACTGCCGACGAAGAAAATGGATTCGGGAAAGCGGACAATAATTCAGGCCTGTTCGGCACTTCTCCCGGGCGGTCGACGGCAACAGCAATCGCTTCTATCGTGAAATCAGATGTCTGGTCCTCATAATCCATTCCCGTGTTATCCTGCACGATGCGGATCCGGGCTCTCATGGTTGCGGCCGTGGTTTTCGGGACCGTCCACGTATATGTAAACTCATTCTCCGCAATGTCCATGCGAATGGTCTGCCACGTAGCACCGCCATCAGACGAGTAATACAGATCCCAATTCAATTGGGCATGCTGTATGGTTCGTCGCCACTCAATGGTGATTTCGGATCCCGGTATGAATACTTCTCCTCCCAGCGGAAAAACCATCGTGACATGGGCACCGGCGCTGCAAATTGTTGCGAACCAACAGACAGTTGCGATCAACCCGACTCTGAATATATTCATGACTTGATTGTCTGGATATAAGTATTTGATTCCTATGGAGATATACAAAACTTTACGGCTATTTACCATGCAGTAATCGGTGACTGGCCTCAGGCAACGATTGCTTCAGCGCTCGCTTCAACGACTGCTTCAACGCTTACTTCAGCGATTGCTTCAGCGATTACATCAACACTCGCTTCAACGCTTACGTCAACGCTTATTTCAACGAGGCGACAAACTCAGCGATCGAATCTACGAGGTCGACGTTGACGGGCAAGCTGGGGTCGCCGTAAGAAGGAAGTTGTGCAGCGCGGTCTCCACCGACATCTTTGAGAACGTGATTCATGCCTTCAATAATGAGCAGTTGCGCATCGCGATTTGCGGCCGCAAGGTTTCGTGCATCTTCAACGCTGATCTGAATGTCGGTCGTGCCCTGGAGAATAAGTGCAGCTTGGCCGACCGCACCAAAAACAGCGGCAGGATCGAGTGCGAAAAATGAGATCAGATAGGGCTGCACACTGGGCCTGAACAATGAAGCCAGCTCGGTCGGAGTCGAATCGACCGTTTTTCCGGCGACCAGATCCGCGACAATACTCACAGATTCGGCGTACAGGGTTGCCGGGAGATTTCTCTCGAGTTGCTCCAGCAGCACTTTGCTCATTGGCCGACCCGCACCCGCTATCAGAATTATTCCGTCAATGTCGTCGGTGCGCTGCGCCGCGAGGGAGACGATGAGCGCACCTTCGCTGTGACCCACAAGGAATATGCGCCCAAACGATGCCTCATCACGTATTTTTGTGACCCAGGCGATAAGGTCATCCACGTAAGTATCAATCCGAAGATCTGCCTCGGCGGTCGGCGCACTTTTGCCGACGCTTCGTTTGTCGTACCTGAGCACGGCAAGGCCTTTCTCGACAAGCGCGTCTGAAAGCAACAGGAGGCTGTTATTTCTGCCTGCTGCCCCCTGCGAATTGCCGTCACGAGTCGTGGGACCTGATCCCGCGTGAAGGATAAGCAGGTCAGGCGCCTGGATATGTGCCGGTACGGCAAGAGAACCAAATACGGTTCCCCCATCCACCTCCACAGATACTTCGCTGTCGGGTGCGTGCTCGACCTCAACCGAAGTGTCCGGGTCGGGCTGAAGATAAAACGTTCCTGTTGCTGTTCCCTGTGTAAAAATGCCCTCGATTCGATCCGGCGAAACGGTCTCACTTGTGAATACGGCCAGTCCCGGGCCGGCCTGTAATTCGAAGTAGACACTCTTGACCGACACGGTTACATTGATCAAGGGCAACCCGAACGCGCCTTGGACCGGAATGTCAATGGTGGCCGAGCCGTCGTCGTTGAAATATACATGGGTGGCGAGTTCGATTCCCTGGATCTGAATAGGACCTGACCAGCGGCCCGCAGGCGCTGATTGGGCGGAAGAAACAGATGCAAATGCGAGAGATGCCGTCGATCCAATACCGATCAGGACCGTGAGGAATTTCTGAAGCCTGGAGCATGGGAGAAACATAGGATGTACTTCAGATTGTTTTCAAGTGCCAGAGCAAGTTAAAGACTGGCGGATTTCCGGACGCGAATCGTTTCGTAACACACCCTCTGAACTGTGCCAATCCTGAAGTCCGAATATAATTCTTGTTTTCAGTCGGCAAATCATCTTTTTCCTGCGTTCTCCTTAAAATGGACGGTGTCCATACCGATGCTCTGCCTATACCTTGAAACCAGATGCTAAAAATTCATGCGACTCATGAAATCTTTTCTGTTTCTTCCGCTCGTGATTGCCGTCACGGTAATGGGAAGCATAGGATGCGACAGCGCAGGCAGCAACGATGGTTTATCGGCTGTTGAAACCGGTCGTTTTCGGCTTTTGCTGACCGATGCGCCGTTTCCGTTCGACCTCGTGGATTCGACCATTGTCGAGATCACTCGAATTGAGCTGGTCTCGAGCACTGATTCGCTCGGGAGACTGGTGATTTCGACCGACACGATGGAATTCAATCTTCTGGATCTGCAGGACGGGGTGACAGCTACACTTGTGGATACGCTGCTTCCGGCGGGAGATTATTCGCAGATGAGACTGTTTGTTGAGAAGGCCAGAATTATTCTGACAGACCAAAGCGAGTTCAATCTGAAAATCCCGAGTGGAAGCTCAAGTGGACTGAAGATCCTGCTTTCGGGACTCGCAATTGTTCCTGATTCGCTGACCGAGGTCATCCTGGATTTCGACGTCTCTGAATCATTTGTCGTTCAGGGCAATCCGTCGACGCCTGCCGGAATTCAAGGCTTCATCTTCAAGCCTGTTATTAAACCCATCGGATTTGCCTCGGTTGACTCTACGCAAGGGTAGCCAGGTTCGGAATCTTCGCTGCACGTTTGTCGTTACAAATTGCACATAATGATCTTCGGGGCAAGGTGAGGGGCTGAGGTGGCTTTTCGGCGACGATTTAAAGGCGACGATTTGATGCCAAAGTCCCAATTCCTGACCGACGGTAAGGTCTGAGCATTGCTTGGATCGAGCCCGTGACCCTGACTCGTTAGCGGAAACCCCCGCAGATATGATGCCCTCACGGGCGTTCGAGTCAGGTTGATCCGGTGAAAAGCCGGGGCCGACGGTATAGTCCGGATGGGAGAAGATTAAGCGTGTTTACAGGTGAGATCGATTTCGCAACCGTTTTTGCGGTTGTCGGAGGGTGGTTTCGGCGTGTGTAATCGTTTTGTACACGTATATCTGTAAAAGTAAGTGCGCTTTTCGAGCGCGATCTGGACAATTCGGCCTCGCCGATTCGTTTGGTCGTGCACCCAGACTGCTCCGACGATAATTCGCAGGAGCATTTTTTATGGGTGTACATTTGCAGGCCGAAGAAAATCATAATACAGGCGAGGCGGCAGGGACATCCGACCGGGCGTTCATGGAACGAGCGCTTGAGTTGGCCCGGCGGGCTCTCGGGCACACGAGTCCGAATCCGGTTGTTGGCGCCGTAGTTGTGCGCGATGGTATTGTCGTAGGTGAGGGTTTTCATCGGCGGGCCGGGTCGGAACATGCCGAAGTCGAAGCGATCAGGCAGGCGGGGGAGGCTGCGGCCGGAGCAACACTCTACGTGACGCTCGAGCCGTGCAATCATGTGGGTCGGACCGGGCCGTGTACCGGAGCAATTCTCGCAGCGGGGGTCAAAGAGGTGTTTTTTGCCGTCCCTGACCCGATGAATCACGGAACCACGCGGGGACGGGATCATCTTCTGCGTGCGGGGCTCATCATCCATGCAGGTCTGTGTGAAAAGGAAGCCCGTTACGATAATCGATTTTTTTTACACGCCAGCGCCACGTCCGAGTCCGGCAGACGCCCCTGGGTGATCGCAAAGTTTGCATGCAGTCTGGATGGCCGTATCGCGACCGCGACCGGGGAAAGCCAGTGGATTACCGGAGAGGCATCCCGCCGCCGCGCACACGAACTCCGAGCCCTCGTTGATGCGGTGGCAGTCGGATCCGGTACCGTTCTGGCCGACGACCCGCAACTCACAGTGAGACTGAAAAACATCGATGTCCTTCATCCAACCCGAATCGTTCTTGACGGCCGCGGCAGAACACCGCCGACGTCGAAGTTGCTCGTGAATTGTCAGGATATTCGAACGATCATAGCAACCACTCAAACTTCGCCTGCCGCTTGGCGAGAAGAGATGAGCAGCAGAGGGGCGGAGGTACTACTGATCCCGGTGGACGAGTCGGAGTCGTTGCGCATCCCGCTGCTTCTGACTGAACTGGGTCATCGTGATATTCAGAGCATGATGGTTGAAGGCGGCGCGACAGTTCTAGGAGGTTTTTTCGACGCTGGTCTGGTTGATGAAGTCTGGGCATTTGTGGCGCCCATGCTGATCGGAGGAGAGAAAGCTCCAGGATCAATCGCGGGACGCGGAGCTCAGACGCTCAACGACGTATTGCGTCTCGAAGACATCAGGATGGAAAACCTGGGCGCTGATCTGCTGATCCGAGGCCTGGTTCAAAAAACGGAGGTACCAGAGCGGTGTTTACAGGAATTGTAGAAGAAACAGGAAACATCACCCATATCAATAGAGAAAAGGGTGGTTACAATTTGATCATACGATCAATAAAAACGCTTGATGGTACCGTTCTCGGAGACAGTATCGCTGTAAACGGCGTCTGTTTAACGGTTACCGAATTGACTCTTGATACGTTCACGGTCGGGCTTGCTCCGGAAACCCTGTCGCGGACGAACCTGGGTGAGGTCGCCGAGGGAGAAGAGGTCAACCTGGAGCGGTCACTGACTCCCGCAAGCCGAATGGGTGGCCATATTGTACAGGGCCATGTCGATGGCGTGGGAAGGATCACACAGTTTCGTGCAGACGGAACATCACTCCGGGTTCATGTTCAGGTCGATCCGGAGTTGATGCGCTACATCGTTCCCAAAGGATTTGTGGCCATGGATGGAGTAAGTCTTACGGTTGTAGATACGGCCGAAGATTCGTTCACCGTCATGCTGATTGAATACACTCAACAGCACATCACGCTCGCGCGTCAGAAAGTCGGCTACTCCGTCAATATCGAGACAGACATACTTGGCAAATACATCGACAATATTATTTCGCATCGGACCGGAAAGCGCGGAAGACTCAGCTTGGCTTTTCTTGCAGATCACGGATATAAATAAACAGACAAAGGAGAAAGAACGGAATGAAAACGGGAGAAGTGACGACCGATTCGGGCCACATTGCCTCGATCCGGAAAGATTCAATTGATACAGCCCTTCGCGAACTGAAAAATGGCCGTCCAGTAATCGTGCTCGATGATTACGACCGGGAAAACGAAGGCGATCTGATCCTTCCGGCACAGCTCGCACGCACGGAGGATATTAATTTCATGGCTCGCCACGCTCGCGGATTGATCTGTATAGCAATGACTGGCGAGGCGCTTGATCGCCTCAAAGTACCCATGATGGTAAGCGAGAGAGGTGGCCACAAGGGGCCGGCAAATTCAAGGTATGGAAGTCCATTTACGGTCTCCGTGGAGGCGCGCGTTGGTGTGACGACGGGAATATCCGCCTCGGACCGCGCACGAACCGTGCATGTGTTGGCCGACGAATCCAGTTCTCCGGACGATATCGTAATGCCGGGTCATATTTTTCCCCTCAGAGCACATCCGAAAGGTGTGCTCGCACGTCGGGGCCATACCGAAGCGGGCATCGATCTGATGCGCCTTGCAAATCTTTCTCCCGCCGCCGTGATCTGCGAGATCATGGATGACGACGGGTCGATGGCACGCACCGACCGTCTTAATAAATTCTCGCGGGAGCACGGCCTCAAGATGATCACTATCGATGATCTCGTGAAATATCGCCTGAAGAATGACCTGAAGAATAAAGTCATGCGGATTGATTCGGCCCGACTCCCCACCAGACATGGCGAATTTACTGTCACCGCATACCGCGATGAAAACGATCAGGAGCACCTTGTTCTCAGCATGGGTGATGATCATATGCCGGAAGCGCCCCTGGTGCGTCTGCACTCGGAATGTCTGACGGGTGACGTCCTGGGATCTTTGCGATGTGATTGTGGAGAACAGCTCGAAGCCTCACTTGAGCGGATCGCGAAAGAAGGAGCCGGACTAGTGATCTATTTAAGGCAGGAGGGCCGCGGAATAGGGCTGGTTAACAAAATCAGAGCATATGCGCTCCAGGACGCCGGGCTGGATACGGTTGAAGCGAACCTGGATCTGGGATATGGAGCCGATCAACGTGATTACACGATTGCTGCAGATTTATTGACTGAACGTTCAATAACTAAAGTACGCCTGATGACCAATAATCTCCGGAAAATATCTGATCTGGAAGCAAATCACATCGAAGTTGTCGAACGCATACCCTTGGAGATCACGGCCCGTCCGGAAAACGAACATTATTTGAACACCAAGCGAGACAAATTGGACCACGCTCTCGCACATTGAATCAAGTAAGCACAGATTCAAGACAATACAGAACCCCAAAAGAATGAGTAAAACATTTTCTGCTGACCTTATCGGAACTGAGCTGACCATTGCGATTGTTGCCTCGCGCTGGAACGATCTGATGGTCAATAAATTGATTGAAGGTGCCCGTGACTCTTTGGTACGGCACGGTGTAAAAGAGGACAATATTGACCTTGCGATGGTGCCGGGTTGTTTTGAACTGCCGCTCGCAGCTCTGAAACTTGCTGAGAGTGGACGTTACGATGCTATCGTTTGCCTCGGAGCGGTAATTCGGGGAGCAACCCCTCATTTTGACTATGTGGCCGGAGAAGCTGCAAAAGGAATTGCACAGGTTTCAAACACGACGGGTATACCCGCCACCTTCGGCGTACTCACGTGCGATACGATCGAACAGGCTATCGAGCGATCGGGCAGTAAAGGGGGTAATAAAGGTGTGGAGGCGGCGCTGGCTGCCATCGAAATGGCAAATCTTCTGAAGCAGTTCTGAAGTAGCTCGCGAACGAATTGGATGGTAACGATTTGATTGGCGCGCAGACCCACTACCGGAACTGCTCCAACGTGAACGATTTCAAACAGTCCCCTGTATATTTCAATAGAGAATACATCCGATGACGTTCAAACGCACTGCAAGCCTCGTTATGCTGCTGGTACTCGCTTTTCAATTATCAGCCGCAAGGCGATCCGCTGCGCAATCCATGACTGCGGCCGAGCGCGAAGTCTGGAAGATGGAAGAACAATACCAGAAATTCTGGAAGGATCTCAATGACTTCGAAGGTTATATGGCGCTCTGGCATGAGAACTACCTCGGATGGCTGGGTGGCTACAAAACGCCGATCAACAAAGACGGCATCCGGGAATTTTTCCGTCGGGGCATGATAGACGGCTGGACGACCACAAATTTCAAAAACGAAGGCGTCGAGCGTTTCGGTGATTTTGCCGTCACCTATTATTCGATCTCAGGATACCGGGGATCTTCACGCGGCAAAGGCGATGGTGACTGGTGGCGCGTAACCCATTTTTGGAAGAAAGAAGTCGGCGAGTGGCAAATCATCGGCGGCATGTCCGCTCCGCTGGAATAGCGACTCGAACCTGGCGGCGCGAACCCGACCGATTCGAACTTGGCGGCGCGAATCCGACTTTAATTATTGTCTCCGTCCTTCGGTTTTTTCTGGGGAGTCAGCACTCTGTCTATCAGGCCGTATTTGACGGCATCGGCTGCGCTCATCCAGTAGTCGCGATCTCCGTCTGCCTCGATACGCTTGGGAGTTTGACCGGTGTGCGAAGCAAGGATGTTGTACAGAGTCTGCTTCATTTTCAGGATTTCGCGGGCATGGATTTCGATGTCGGACGCTTGTCCCTGAACGCTGCCCATCCACGGTTGATGAATCATAACTCGCGAATTAGGAAGACCGGCGCGTTTTCCTTTCTGGCCGGCGGCTAAAAGTACGGATCCCATCGAGGCGGCAAGTCCCACGCAAATCGTGGCAACATCGCAGGAGATGTACTGCATCGTATCGTAAATGGCGAGACCGGAATCAATTGATCCACCGGGCGAATTGATATAAATATTGATGTCACGCTTCGGGTCTTCTGAGGTCAGGAACAGTAACTGAGCAATCATCAGGTTCGCGACCTCGTCGTTGATGGGCGTTCCCAGAATAATCAGTCGTTCTTTGAGCAGCCGGCTGAAGATATCGTAAGACCGTTCACCCCTGCTTGTCTGCTCGACCACCATCGGTATCAGCGTGTTTATCGGAGTATCCTGAAAAGGACGGCTGTAGATGTCGGAAGGGAGTTTGTTCAGTCCTTTACTGAACTTGAGAAAATCTTCAACCATGGAATCACCATGAAAATGATTGATCAGAAATGCTGTCTTGGAAGGCCCCTCTTGTGGAGCGTACCGTCCTGCAACAGAGCCTTCCGCAGGATGGTTCCGTTCTAATCGAGATCGAGGTCGCGTGCGGGGTTATCTTTTTTGGAGGCTTCCCGGTAAGCGGCCAGATCTTTTTCTTCGATGGTCATCTGCGATTCGATCCACCCGAAAATTCGCTCTGAAAGAAGCCGTTGGTCAAGCTGTTCCATCATATTGGGCACTGCTTTGTAGTACTTCTTCAGCGCCTCAATCGGGAGTTCGGGTCTGGCCGTTTTCTCAAAATAATCGTCGCGATCCTCTTCGGTGATCTTGAAATCATGCACATCCATGATTTTGTCTCGAATAAACATCCATCGAGCCTGGTTTTCAGCTTCTACGCGCCTGTAGTCACGGTATTCGCTCTCGTTAAACGAATCCGGCAGCTTACCGGATTGATTCTCTTTCAGTTCTTTAACGTAGGTTGCGAGGTACATGTCAACGACCGACTCCGGAAGAGAAATATCGTGCAGCTCTACGAGACGGCCGATCAGGTCCGATTCAAACCATTCGCGGCTGCGCCGCTCCCATCCAGCCTCGATCTGCGTCCGAACCTCATCCCGAAACGTGTCGACATCGGTGAGCTTTTTGTCGGTCAATTCGCTGACCAGTTCTTTGTCAAGATCGGGTAGTTCACGGCGTTTTACGTCCTTCACCGTCATCTCGTACAATCGGTCTTCCGGGTCTTCATCGCGACCCGGGAGCGTGACCCTCGCCACATCTCCCACCGTTTTGCCGGTCAAGGCCTTCTTGATCTGGGGCATCAGGTTTTCGTTTGACAACGTGAAAGGCACGTCTTCCTGCTTCTCATCTCCAACGGGGGAGCCGCTTTCGAGATCAAGCCTCTGCATGTCGGCGATGACCACAGAATTTTCTCCGGTGGGACTGTCGTCAGGGATAAGTTCTGCTCGAGACATTCGAAGTTGATCGATCTCTTTTTCAACCTCGGCATCATCGACCCGGTGGTCCAGTTTATAGACCGTTTCCTTAGACAGATCGGCCAGTTCGAATTCCGGGCGGACGCCAAACCGAACGACAGCCCTCAAATCTCCTTCATATTCATAAGTGAGATCCGTGATTGTGGGCTGGCCGAGTACTTTGTACGTATCATCGCCCATGATCTCAACCTCGTACGCATTCTGGACGTGCTGTTCAGCGATGCCGTAGGCCAGCGACTTCCCATAAATTCTTTTCACCACGGAAAGCGGGACGTGTCCCGGGCGAAATCCTTTGAGCGTGGTCTGGCCCCGCTGCTGGCGTATGGCTTTTGTGAGATCTCCGGCGAGATCTTCTGCCGTTGCCTTTATCTCAAGGTCGTATTCGACGTCGCTGATCTTTTGAATGGATGTTCGCATGGTTCGGGCAGAATATCCTGATATTTCAAGTGGCTTGGATCCCGAAATTTTCCGGGTAAACATATAAAACATCGAATCCCGGAAGAAAGTTCGAGACTCGGTGCGTTCTCGGACGAGAATCCTGTTTGATTTCACAATTCAATGAAACGGCCGGCGCGCGGCGGTGCGATGGCGGGTGGCAGGACGGCCGGCGCGCGGCAAAACGGCCAGCGCGTTAGAAAGTGGGCGCGTCTTTCCGATTATTCTTAGAAATCAATTCCGATGGAAACATACGTTTTGGGTGATCCGAAACGGTTTCCGTCAAATGGCCATGCGATGTCGACGCGAAGGGGAAACCCAAGAAAAAATGTACGAACGCCAAAGCCGGTGCCGACAAGCAACTCGTCGGGGAGAAATCGACTGTTGAATCGAACAGAGCCGGGAGCATCACCCTCCGTGAAATCGTCATTCGGGATACTGGCCACATCGGCGAACACCTGTCCGTGAATATTGTAGAGCGGAAGCAGCGGGATGTAGGCCGGGATCAGAGCGCGTACAAGAGGGAAGCGGAATTCGGCATTCAGCAGCGCAAAACTCGACCCGTTTCGCTCATTGATACTGAAGCCTCGAAGAGGAAGAATCGGTGTTGCGAAAACAAAATCGGTGACATTTGATATTGGGAAACCGTTGATATCATCGAAATTTCGGTTCACCCAGTTGAGTACGCCCGACGTATAAAAGAGCTGACGATTGGGGCCAATCGAAGCGCCACCTGACCCGCGGAGTGCCAGCACAAATTGTCCCTCCCGATCAAATCCTTTGTACACCCTGATATCGCCCATCACGGTAAGGAATTGGGTAGGATCATTCGAGAGCGTCAGGCCACTTCCAAGAGCAGAGATAGCGTATCGGCTGCCGCCTCTTGGTGAAAGGTACCCGGGAACGGTCACGTCGCGGGTCCACGTAATTCTCGGTGTCAGAAGAAGACGAGTTACGGCGGGTCTGGTGATATCCGTAATGTCGACCTTGTTCACTCCTATAAAAGCGAGTTCCAGATCGATGCGTCTGAACTTATTGATGGGATAACTTGCCTCAATACTCACTCCGTACTGCCGGTATCGGAAGTAGGTTGGATTTGGTCTGGCGAAATCGGCAAGCAGGCGCGACTGATGGAACGTAGAAATCGTCCAGTCGACGCGCTGTGCCAGGTATTCATACGACAGAATGTAGTCCGCATTACGAAGATCGATCAGCAAATTGGTGGAAAGTAACAGGCGATGATTGCCCAATACATCGCTGAACCTGACTTGCGTAATTCCTTGCACACCATAGAGAGGATCATATCCTGCCGCACCGTAAACGATGTCCGGTGAGAAGTCGAGTTTGTACTTTCGGGGTACATAATTGCCATTCGCATCCAGGGAAACCTCGTCGGTCCGAAACGAGGAGTAATCTGTCAGCGTTGAAACCCCGACACCAGCAGCATCTGAAAAAGCGGGCGAAAACGAATAATTCCTGAAGTCTACCTGACCTCCCGAGCCTTCAAAGTTTGCCGAATTGAACCAGTTCTGAACAGATCGTTCTACTCGGCGAGAGTCGGGATCGGGAGAATCTCCTTCAATCACTTTTTCTTCGCCGGAATCTCGAGAAGCAGAATCTTCGCTGTGCCGCAGGGCGAACTGGCCGGAACTGTTCTGGTCCCGCAGCAGCATTCGACCGACAGGTGCTCGGCCGGTCAGATTTGCAGCTGCGAGCAGAGGTTGATGCAACAGCGGCCTTGCGAGTCGGTCCTGCCCCCGGGCGTAAGGGATTCCGTTTGTGGCATCACGTAGAAAAGGATTGCGAATCTCATCCCGATCTCCGGAAAGTGCGAGGGCGGGGGGAACCCGACCGAGGCTCTGCATTACGCGCTGCCCCCATACGCTTGGTCTCAGTTCACCGGCGCGCTGCCCGAGCATAAAAGGCCTGCGCAAAACATAGATCGAAGACACACCGCGACGAAGGCTCACTACGGCTGCGCGTTGGCCATCAGCGGAAAGTGACAGCTGTGTCACGCCGATCAACAGGTCCGTAAGTGGTCGTTCGGCTCCTGATTCCAAATCATGTTCATACAGATTATAAATTCCGTTGCGATCTGAAATAAAAATGAGTTTTTTGCCGTCAGGGCCAAACCGCGCGCTTTTTTCGTCCCAGATCTCATCGCGGGTAATACGCGTGGCCTCGGAAGCGCCGATCCGAAGCGTAAACAGATCTACCTGATGCGTGCCATGGCGAATGAGTTGAAATGTTTCAGGTGATGTGCTTCTGAGCGACGTGAATGCACCTCGATCGCTGTGAAAAACCAACGTTTGTCCATCCGGGCTCCAATATGGTTCGTGGTCGCTGAATACATCATCCGTGAGATTCACCAGGCTCTCCGATTCCAGGTCCAACAGATACAGGTCGCTGTGGGCTCCGTTCGTTCCCTCGAGCGCAATTCGTGACCCATCGGGACTCCACGAAACAGAGATCACCTCGTCGAGCTCCTCAAGTACAATGTGACGTGCCTTTCCGTTCTGTACGTTGATGATCGCAATACTCTGGGACGCACCGTTTTTTACGGCTGCCGCTATGTGCGTGCCGTCAGGATGCCACGTGAGGCCAGGCGTCAGGATGCGCAGACTTTCAAACTGGCTCGAGCGCTGACCTTCAACAAGCCGGCGGATAATTTTTCCATCACTCGCGCTGGCCAGATAAATATTGAACAGTCCGTTTTCAACAGAGACAAAAACGAGTTTGTCACCCAGTGGCGAAATTGCAGGACTCGAGTTGAATATGCTGTGTGATCGCGTAATCACCGCTTTCCCGATATCTTCGATCGGTTCTCGCGCCGCCACCTCGGGGAAATATATTTCTTGCAGCGCACGGTGCCATCGCTCGGAAAGTTGAGCTACGGAGAGGCCCATCGCGTCGATGAAACTGGCCTCGATCGATCGTGTTACGCGGAATCTCTGCATTATTTCGCCGATTTTCTCCGGTCCATATTGCGCTGCGATATAATCCCAGACACCCTGTCCGCCCCGATATGCATAAAAACCTCTTAAATTTCCGATATTCGCAAGATGGCCACCGAGAATGGCTTCCCTCACGTACATGTCGGACTCCGTATCCCAGCCCTGGGCCGCAAACTCGGCCAATCCTTCATTGAACCAGGCCGGTATGCGAATTTGCGCGGTGTTCTGGAGGATGGCCTGTAGTCCGTTCCCGTAGAAAAGATCGTTGATCATCGCGTGAACAAGTTCGTGGTGCACGACGCGCCTGTACGATCCGAAGTCACCCGTAAACGGGAGGGCGATTCTGTTTTTGGACAATTCCGTAACGCCTCCGATACCCTGCGTATTGATCGGTAGATTTACCGCATTGGTGACCGCAAAATCGGCGTGATTCAGATAGACGATCAGAGGGGTTCGTCCGGACATCCGGTACTGGAAAAGTCTGGATGCATGCCAGTAGGCCTCTTCTGCAGCTTTAGCCGTGAAATCGGCCAGATGTTGTCCGCCCTGGTAAAAATAGACGTTGAAGTGCTCGGACCGGATCTGAAACCACTCGTGTTCTGCATACTGAACCTTGTTTTTCCCGAACCGGAAGTACTGCGCAGCCGCATCACCCGGTGAGGCAGACTCTACAGCAGCAAGCACTGAGAGAGCGACGGTTGCAAAAGCAATACCACGCAAGACAGACATGGCGGCTCACTGTCGGGTGATCGGGGAAGAGTAATTTGACACAATTCCGGACTACAACAATACTAAGCAACCATAGCGCTCAGGTTCCTTGCCGGGACGGGTAATTCGAGGTGCAGCTTCGGTCCACCATTCTCGCTGCGCTTCGTACGGTTACAACTGATGCGTACACTCGCGACCCGGACCGGGCGACGAAACACGTTTTGTTTTACTTTTTCTGTTCTTATGATTCTGTGCCTGCCTGTGATGCTGATTTATCCTGCCCGCGGGCAGGAAACGCCCATGAAGCACGCCCGGATGGAGATGACCAACGGCGACAGCCTCGTCTGGCGCATGCCGCCGATGGACATGGCCATGCCTATGCTACCCGGACTCAAAAACGCGGTTCCCATAACGGGTCCATATCTGCCAGGAGTTGGATTGGATCCCATGATGTTTCCGGAGGGAAAGCCGAGAGAAATTCTTGAAATGGCTGACGGCGATTCGCTTCGCCTGGAAGCCTCACTCATTCGCCGCACGATAGGCGAAAGGACGTTTATCATGT
>JACZYD010000073.1 GCA_022571255.1 Bacteroidota bacterium | reverse complement strand
GAATCATCACGTTGGCAGGTTTGAGGTCGCGATGGATGATGCCCTTTTCATGAGCCGCTTCCAACGCCTCGGCCATCTGCTTGGCCACGTCAAGCGCATCCTCGACCGCGAAGGGGCCGCCCCTGAGTCGCTGGGCCAGCGTCTCGCCCTCGACGTATTCCATCACGAGGAATCGTTTACCGTTGGCGTCGTCAAACCCGTAAATCGCAGCGATATTGGGATGATTGAGCGATGCGAGCAGCTTGGCTTCCCGCTCGAAGCGAGCGACCCGCTCGGCGTCGCGCGTCATCGCCTCGGGCAGCACCTTGATGGCCACTTGACGATCAAGCTTGCTGTCGCGCGCAAGGTAGACCTCGCCCATGCCGCCCGCGCCGAGGGGCGAGAGGATTTCGTAGGGGCCGAGTTGCGTACCCGCTGAGAGCGTCATTGGTCCGTCACCGTCGGTACGCGGCGCTTGAGCTCCTCGAACCAGTTGAGGACCACGCTAATCTTGGCCACCTCCTCATCCGCGCTCCTCATGTTCAAGACCAGGAAGCGCTGGCCGTCCGGGTGGACGTCGTAGTGTGCGCCAGAAGGCAAGTTCCAGAAACGCACGCCGTCGAAGAGCTTCTCCTGACCTAGAATTCGAAATCGTGGGTCGCCCTGGAGCGAAGCCGCCATGAAGTGGGTCTCACCGCCGCCTCTGTACAAGTAGTAGATTTCGGAATCGTCGGGGCTCCACATTGGGCCGTAGCCGCCACCAATCGATACCGCGGTTTCGGTGCCTGGTCCTGGGAACGGCCGCACATACACGTCGTTAGACCCGCCCCTGTTCGATTCATAGGCCAACAATTTCCCGTTGTGCGAAATAGCTGCAGCGCGCTCAGAGAAATCGCTGTTCAGGAGCGCTGTCCGTGACCGGTCTTGCACGTCGAACACGAATAGATTGTTGCTTGTAGAGTTTTCACGAAAAACAAGTTGACCGCCGTCTGTGTGCCACGCCTCAGGCCAGACCCGGTACTCGCTCTCAAGCAGCGTTTCCATAGGACCGCTGCGGTCTGCTCGAGTCCACTTGATCGCAAAGGATCCGACAGAGCCCGATGCGAAGGTCACCCGGGCTCCGTCAGGTGTCCATACCGGTGCGGAAGCATCACCGGAGGTGGTGAGACGGCGCCTCCCACCGGTTCCGACGTCGACTATCCAGATGTCAAGTTTGCCGCCGTCGTTGATCACAACCGCGATCTGCTCGCCGTCCGGAGAGAGCCGTGGCGAAGTGAAGAGCCGCCATCGTGTGGTCAATGGCTCCAGGTTCCCGCCGCTACGATCCACCCACGCCAACTGGGTGCCCATCGTCGTACCGGCTGGCGCATAGACAAGAAGACCGTTGTGGGAAACGTCGGCCTGTACGGCTCCGCCGTTCTCCACACGCACGCCTTGTAGAACGGGCACGGCGGCTCCCGTTACTTCGAACCCTTCCACGTCGAAAGGAACGGCAACCAGCGTATCCCCACGCGGGAAAATAATGTGACCTGTATGCGAATAGATGGGATTCGAACCGTAGGCGGACACCAAGATGACCTCGTTGGTCTCAATGGACAACACGCCGATTCCGCCGAACTCGAAGTTGCCGTTCTCGAACTCCAGTAAAATACCTGCCGATCCCAGAACGTGACCTGCATCATAGAATCGGGCCCTCACCGCAACAGATCCACGAAGCCCCGTGACATCAAAAGAAGATTCGAGTTCGTGCGTCTCGTAAGCGTAACTGCTGGCCTCGGCGTCGTCCTCTGTAAATATAGGATCCGCGAGGCTCGAGCCTTCGCGCTGCTTACGCTCCTGCAACCGAGCCGAAGCCGGGAGCAGAATATCGGCCAGATCCCGCGTGGCCCTCGTCATGTGCGCAGCGACGTGAGGAAACCGCTTAAGAACGACCGGAAGCGCACCAAGATGATCGTGATGTGCATGTGTGACCATCACGTGGTCTACGGGCCGATCGGAATGCCCTGAAACAAGATCAAGCAGGGGTAATCCGTCCAGACCGTCCTGCTGAGGATCCACACCCGTGTCAAGCAGGATCCCCGTACCGTCGATCTGCAAATAGTGACAACTTGCACCTATATCGCTGGACGACCCGAGCGGGACGTACTTCATAAAAATTCCGGATTATCCGCCGTTTGGAGTTTCAACTTTTGTCGCTCGGGCTTTTACTCCGTTTTCAGATGCGGTATCTGCCTCGGTTTCAGATGCAACCTCCGATCTCGCCTCATACGACTGCCAGTCGGCCAGGAAATTCTCCAGACCCGAATCCGTCAGAGGGTGTTTAATCAGCTGCTTGATAACGCTGAGCGGTATTGTAGCCACGTGCGCCCCCATCAGCGCTGCTTCGACCACATGCATCGGATGCCGAATCGATGCGACGAGAATTTCAGTCTTATATCCGTAATTCTCATAGATCTGAAGGATTTGCTCAACAAGCTGCATCCCGGGGGTAGATATATCGTCCAGGCGCCCTACAAACGGGCTGATGTACGTCGCGCCCGCTTTTGCTGCCACGAGTGCCTGCGTCGGCGAGAAACAAAGTGTGCAATTGGTTTTTATCGATTCACCGGAAAAAGTCTTAATGGCTTTGATGCCGTCTGCGATCAAAGGAACCTTTACGACCACATTCGGATGGATGGCAGCCAGCGTTCGCCCCTCAGCAACAATACCTTCGTAGTCTGTTGCAATCACTTCCGCGGAAACATCCCCATCTACGAGCTCGCAGATAGTCCGAATGTGTTTATGAAAATCTCGCCCCCCCGCCTTTTTCATGAGCGAAGGATTGGTTGTCACACCGTCGAGAACACCCATCTCGTTCGCTTCGCGGATCTCATTCAGATTTGCCGTGTCGATAAAAAATTTCATGTTGCGTGCATCGGGTAAAAGGGTAGAAAAAGACGCAGTCCAGACAGCAGAAATGTACTGCCCTGTGGGGCAAGCCCCAAGTAAGAAACTGCAAAATCCTGGTGAGTCTTCTGAACTTCTTATCCCATTTGCGCGAGAATCGCCATCAATACTACGAAACCAATGAGTATACCGGCCGCGATGAGGATCTGTCTTTTCAGTCGCTTTTTCATGGTCCTCCTATGTTGGTGCGTGTGATCGAAACCACGGTCAATCCACGAGGAAATGCCCGCACCTGAAAGGAAGGATTTTTTGCCTTAATCGCAAGTCCGAATCCGGACCGACTGCGATCAGGCAGCCCGTTCGGCATTAAGCTGATCGTGCGATGCCTTCAGTCGCACGAGGACACGGGTTGCCTGAGTGGCTCCCACAGCGAATTCCGCCGGACTGATGTCAGGATCGTTCAGACTTGCCTGCAAAAACTCTGCGAGTTCAGAGTACCACTCCTTCATGGACTCGATCTCGACCTCCAACTGCTCCAGTTCGGGATATGTCATTAATTATAACCAATAAAAGAAGGGTATTCATAAAAAACTGAGTGGAGGACTATATACAGCGGTCTGTATCGGATGAATCAGTTCGCCACTTTAGCAATTCACCGTTCTTTCTTCGAGAATCTATGACAAACCCTGAGGCCGATTGTCGCGCCCGTCGTCTGTGAACAATACCTCGGACTCGCCCGGGCCATTCAGGCGGGACAATACTGTGGCAGCCAAGGCCCTCACATACCCGGCATCCTCCGTACCCGGCTGACCAGGCATTCTGTACATTTCCTCGAGGGGCTTTTCAGCCTGCAACGACCAGGCCTCCGGGTCTTCGGATACATCCCTGTACGCATCTCGAAAGGCAATTCCCTCTGTAACTTTTTCATATGCCGCAGCCGTGGCAAACAAGTCGTCGGACTTTGCCTGTTCCAGTTTTTGGTCGTCGAAAATAAGCTGTGTACCGTATTGGTCGCACAGCGCACGAATTTCCCGGACATAGTCGGAATCGATCATGGTTACCCCGCCCATGCTCTGAATGGGCTCAAGGATAACGGCCGCAATATCCGGTGTCGTTTGAAATGCGAGCCGGATCGCGGTCGTATCGTTGAACGGGACAAAAACGGTATCGGCCAGCGACGACGCATACGGCTTGCGGTACGCCGGATTCCATGTCGCAGCCAGGCTTCCCAGGGTTCGCCCGTGGAATCCATTCTCCATCGCGATCACTGTTTGCCGACCGGTCATTTTCCGAGAGATTTTCAGCGCAGATTCATTGGCTTCACTTCCGGAATTACAGAAAAACACCTTCTCCAGACCCTCCCCGGACACGTCGACCAGCCTGAATGCCGCTTCCGCGCGAATTCCACTGTAAACTGCATTCGAATAAAATATGAGCTTCCCGGCCTGCTTTTGGATCGCCTGAACTACCGCTGGGTGATTGTGTCCCAACAGTGTAACACAGTGCCCGCCATAGAAATCGAGAAACTTTTCTCCTTCGGAATCTGTCACATAACAGCCTTCACCCTTTTCGAGCGATATCGGCCATTTATGATATGTCGGGATTTCATACTTGTCTTCGAGCCGACGAATTTTTTTAACGACACCGGTGTTTTTTTTACCGACACCGGTGACTTTCTTGACGAGACCGGTGACTTTCTTGTCGGCGTACCAACGGATCGATGTCGATTCGCGATGGCCGCCGATCCTGAGAAGGAGGTTCCAGCAACGGGTATCTCTTTCTGAACCCCGCCCGGATTGTCGAACCTGACTTTCTCTCCCTCCCACGTCGATTCCGGCAAGAGGCCGAGTCTTTCATCCAGACCCAGAGAAAGATTCAAATTCTGAATGGCCTGCGATGCGGCTCCTTTCAGGAGATTATCCAGTGCAAATCCTACGACAAGTTTTCTGCCGGCAAGTTTCCAGCCAAGATCGCAAAACGGAGTGTTAACCGAAAAGTGAAGTTGCGGCAGTTCGGCCTCCCACAACCGGACGAAAGGCGATCCAAAGTAGGCCCTGCTGAACACGCGAGCAACGTCATCCGGGCAATAATCCTCACCAAGTGAAACGTGTATCGAACCCCATATCCCACGTGAAAAAGGTCCGGAGACCGGCACAAACGAAATGTCAAAGGCTCCGTCCAGGCATTGAATGACTTCCTGCTCATGATCGTGTTCCAGTACTTTATACGATCTCACATTGCCGTCCCTGTCCGGGAAATGAGTTGAAGGGAGTGGTATGGATCCCGACCCGGAAGCGCCTGTCAGCGCCGTAATGCCCACCGGGCCTTCCGTAATCAGATTCTCAAGCGGTTTTAAAGCAAGGGCGATTCCGGTTGCGAAACATCCGGGGTTGGCAATCAGTGATGTGCCCGGGCTGACCGGATGAATTTCGGGAAGACCATATTTTGCTTCCTGCAACAGGTGCGGCGCAGGATGAGGGCGGCCAAACCGCTCTTCGAAGTGTTCCGGGGTACGAAAACGGAGATCCGCGCTCATGTCGATGATCAGACCCTGAAAACCATTTTTGCGCAACGTCTCGACTTCAGACGCGCCCGATCCGTGACGAGCGCAGGAGATTATAACGTCCAGGCCTTGTTCTGCGGCGACGGCTGCGAAGGTGCCTGATGAGGCGACAAGCGCCGTCGACCCGAAAAATTGCAGCGACTCCAACCGTGCTGAAATTTTTCCGCGCAGACCGGGATGAACGGCAATGACAGACAGCCCTTCAAAACTTGAACTGCCCACCAGGTGTAGACACAACCGTGGATGTCCAGCGACCAGTTTAATTAATTCTCGGCCCACGTAACCAGCGCCATGGAAAATTCCGACCCGCATCTGTTGATGTCTATTTTTTTTCATTAAACAAACACCGGGCTGATGGCAATGGCGGGGTTATGGTCCCGACTCAACCTGTAGAGAGGTGTAGAGATGTGTCGGGCGAGGGCAAATCCTCTGTCGCGTGCGTTGATGGCCGGAAGCCCGAGAACCTGTTCGATATACTGCTTTCCAACAGCGTTGTCGGTTACCGGACCCGAGATCGCACAAATGGAAGCGTCGAATCTGGTCTTGAAAAGCTCGCGTGCCGCCCACGCACCGGCGAGGTCCGACGCAGTCACGATATGAGCGACGACATGTTCTTGAATCTGTTTGTCCAGAAGAATTTCTTCGACGCCGTAATATCCGATTAAACCGTCACCCAACTCGAGCACAATGACATCCGGATCAAATTCGTTTAAATGCCTGATTAAGCCTTTGGCTACAGAGGACATCGATTTACGCGTGGACGATACGATACCGACATCGGTAAATGTCGCTATGGCGATAGCGCCGTTTTCTTTCATGGATCGGACGTCTCGCATCAGCGAAGCTCCAGTCGCTTTTCCGGCCGCGACTGTAAAACCCATAGAGGTCAGACCCTTCACGATATGACTTGCAGCCCACGTTTTCCCTGTATTCATTGCCGTACCGGTCACAATCACGATGGGTGCCGAAGCAGTCAGATTTTCAACGGGAAGAAGCGCTCCGTCCTGAATTCTGGTGTGTCTCATCTGCCCATCTCGACCCGCGTCCCTGGTCATGGCCGCTCCTTTTACCCGAACCCGAAGCGCCGGACCCAGGTCCGGATGATCGCACAGACAGGCTCCGACAATACCACCCATGTTCAAGACGTGAAGCGTATCACCAACGGATATTTTCCTGGGCACCCGGCCGCTGTATCCCTTCAGCGCCATTCTTTCGCCGAGTACACCGACAAACAGGTCGCCGCGGGTGACCGTCAGAAATATATCGTCAATCGTTTCAAGCTGGTTGTAGACTAACTTGTTTTCGAGCACTTCCAGAACAAGGCAGTATCCTTCCTCGGCGACTATGTAATCGGACGTCGCGACAAGAGTCGACGTCTGAACATTCCGGGCGGTGGAAGCGACGTAATCGACCTGTATCTCCGTCATGTCGTAACCTCGAATTGATGGGCCAATAGCGATTGCACACCGACGATTCTGGAAAACCCTTTTGCGTCCCGACCATCCCAGAGTGTGTGTTTTTCCCCGTACGTGGCGATCCCTGCATCAAACATGGAAAAGGGACTCTGGCAGCCAAGAACCCGGAGATTTCCCCTGTACAATTCTATGTCCACCGTACCGGTAACCCGCTTTTGCGACGAATCAATCATCGCCCTGATATCCGCCATCACTGGATCGAGGTACTGCCCCTCGTGTAACAACAAACCATAGAAATCAGAAAGGCGATCCTTCTGGAATCGCTGCCACTTTCCGAGAACAATTTTTTCGAGCTCTCGATGGGCATTTATCAGGATTTCGGCTGCGGGCGCTTCAAACGCGACGCGTCCTTTAATTCCCAGGATCGTGTCTCCGACATGGATTCCCCGACCAACGCCGTGTGTATTGCCGGTTTCTGTTAAAGATTCTATCAGATCCACAGGATCCATCAGCGTGCCGTTGATGGCAACCGGGATGCCCTTCTCGAAAGTAATCGTCAGATTCTCGCTTTTCGACGGCGCATCTGCCGGCGCTGTCGAATGCAGATACGCAGATTCAGGGAGAGGATGTGCGGTTGTCAACGTCTCCCGACCGCCTATTGTCGTCCCCCAGAGCCCGGAATTAATCGAATAATCTGTTGTCTTCTCCGGAACGTCGAATCCTCGCGCTTTCAGGTACTCGGAAGTTGTCGACCGATCGAAACCTCCTTCTCTTATTGGAGCCAGAACCTCAATATCGCTGGCGAGAATTCCAAGAGAAACATCAAAACGAACCTGATCATTTCCTGCGCCGGTCGATCCATGAGCGATCGCGCGCGCATTTAATTTTCGTGCCTGAAGAACAAGCTTCTCTGCCTGTACTACACGTTCGGGGCCTACACATAACGGATAGGTATTCCCTCGCAATATGTTGCCCTTTATCAGATAACTGATATGGTCCTCAAAAAGATCTTTTCGTGCATCAACCGCGATATGGCAAACCGCTCCGAGTTCAATGGAACGCGCCTCGATCGCCTTCATTTCTTCGGCCGAAAAACCACCTGTATTAATCGTGACGGTTATTATTTCGTCGTCGCAGGTCTCCATGAGAAATGGCACACAAAAGGACGTATCGAGACCACCGCTGAAAGCGAGAACTATAGACATGATCAATCTGAAAAAAGTACTGGATGAAAGTTGGGAGCAAAAAAAAACGCTGACCCCGGAAGGATCAGCGTTCTAATAAATTGGTGTAAACGTCTGTTACGATTTATAATGGTACGCCATACCCACCCGGATGCCACAATCGGGCAAACGTCGGACTCGTCGCAGACGTCGACTGAGTGAGAGCGTTATCGTAACTGGTGTTTTCATTGGACGCCAAGTATACGACGATCGGGATTTATTATGCAAGCGAAAAAGTCATTCATCAAAATATGATTCAAGTTTCGGGATGTCTTCCCATAGAGTTTGTTGAAATTCTTTCATGCGTAATAAAGTGCGTACTCCCCTCGGAGACAAACGATAATATATCCGTGGCCGCCCACCGTGACGAGGTTTCTCGGGTGCAGCCAGTTTTCTGACAAGCCCTCGCTCGGCGAGCTGATCGAGCGATACCCAGAGGCTTCCAACGGTTACTTTCTTATTGCCACGACGCGAAATTTCCGAGAGGATCGTCGTGCTGTAGGCATTATCGCCGAGACACGCGACGGCGATCATCAGGATTTCATCGGCACGGGAGAGGAGTTTCACGGTGAGTCCTCAATTCTCAAGACTGAAGGATACGGACAGTTCAAAATCGCTGTTTTCATCCGCCAAAAAACCACCTTCCCCGCTATTGACCGTCGGAGAGTAGGTCGTGACCGTAACGGTATTCTGCGAGGGAGAAAACCGCATGATCCGCAACCAGCCGTCTCCCCCGTTTTCATAATTCTGATAGTCTGAAAGCAGAGAATGCACAACACCTTCTTCAAAAATGTCTGTCCGTTGTCCCTCGCCACCATCGCCGGCGATATGGCCGCCAAACATCATGATCAATTTCGAGTGACGCTTGAGCGCCTCGTATATTTCTTGCCCTTGCTCTCCAAATGATGCCGGATTACCCACCCCGACCAGATAGTGCGTGGAGAGCATAGCGAACCGGTCCGAATACACGCTCAGAACTGAGTCGGCCCAGGCAAGGACGGCCGGGTCTTGATTCGTGTCATATTCCAGGTGCAAAAATACAAAGTCATATCCCGAAGCGGAGAAGAGTTCAAAATGGTTATCATAATTCGACCCGTAATGATCGCCGAAGTAAGAGCGACCTGCGAATCGGCCGATTCCCATTCGTCGATTGTACCCGGCCGTTGACCCGTCTGCATCGCCAAACGGAGACTGATCGTGATTCCCTACAACAATACCGTACGGGATCCCGTCGGGTAAGCCGGTGGCCTTGGGATCTTCCAGAAAACTCATCGCCCGCTCCGCTGCAATCCACTCGGCTTCGATTTCGTCTCCGTTCTGCACGAAATCGCCGAGGTGGGTCACAAAAACGATATTCAGAGAATCCCGATTCTCAACAATCCATCGGGTCTGAGCCTCGAACAGTTCGGGCGTTCCGCCCCCGGCATACGAGACATAATTCTGCGTGTCGGGCAACGCAATGATGGTGAAATCCACTGGAATTGGATCGCTGACGCATGATACGCTCAGAAGCGCCAGAGCGAATATCGGGTAAAATAATTTCATTTTGTGTGTCCGGTAATTCTGATCAATCATCCATCCATCGCCGGACATATAGGTGTACGCAGTTGTTCATGATCGTCTGACCTGTCCGCAGGAATGAGTTGCGTAAAATACGTACTGCCCGAGATCTTCCAGCGGATCGACCCGGTATATCGTCTGTTCTGCGGTTCTGCGGTTCTGCGGGAGAGCACCCTTGTGTTGTTCAACACTTCCTTGTTCCGCAGCATGTGCAAAAAACGCGCGTAATCGTTGGTCGGACCTGAATCATAACTGATACTCGACGTATGGGTCAGCAGGTCACCGATGGTTGTTTTTCGGTCGGCCACTTAACGAATCACAGCCAGACGTCGGAATACAGGCAAGAACCAGACGTGTCGACAATGGTGGACGACTTCGAGAAAAAGAGTGTCCTGCGCAGCGTACGGGGACAACGGCAAACAAAACGAATACCCCGTGGCCTGTTCGACAGACTTCTGCAGGGCTCTTTCAGGGATTTTGACAGGCTCTAAGCTGTCAGGTCGCTGGCTATATACAACGCTGTATGCCGATATTTTTTTCTTTGTTCACACTCCGGACACAGAGAATTCCCCGTAGAATCGTCGAGTGCAGCTTCACAAGCTTTGCAGGATGGACTCTGACCGGATCGGGACTCTTCCTTGATCTTCCTGTTAAACTTTTTGCGAAGTCCGCCTTTTATGATGCGCAAAATGGGTGATCGCACGGCTTTTTTGCCGGAAGCGTGATTTTTCCTCGCAGGACTCGATTCCAGAATTATATCTGACAGATTTACCGATTCACGGACCTCAGCAAGCGTATCCATGGCGTCCAAGTACGCTTGTTCGTCGCTCGATATTTCGGTACCCAGGTGCACTCCAGTCGGAATCTTATCCGATATCCCGAGTGAAGTCACGATCATACTTCTTTCATTCGCATAACAGTGGCCATTCATGTCGTGGCAGCGGAAAATGCTGAATTTTTCGAAAGAAGAAAATTGATCTGCAACGCTTTCCTCAAAAAGAACATCATCCACCATCAGGATGATCGAAACACCACGATCATCGGCAGATTTCAATTGCTGCATCAGCTTTTCGGAGAAATGCGGAGATGCGGAGACCAGAACAAGATTATCTTCGGCATCGATGACAATCTGCTCGATCAGTCTTACGGTACTGGTCGAAGTCAGAAACTGTATCACTTCACAATGTTGTCTTCCGGTGGGGGTATCTTTCTGAAAGCAAAGGCTTCGATTCCTGTCCAGACGGGAGCCGAACAAAATCAGGGAATGTATCGGTTTTCGATGAAGCCGTCTTTAACCCGGTCCCAACCCGGGTCTGAACAAAATCCGTTTCGGAGCGCAAAAACTTCAGCTCCGTGTAAGCCGTTTGTATTTGATGCGGTGGGGCTGATCGGCCTCAGTTCCGAGCCTGTCGTGCCGGTTTTGTTCATACTCGGAGAAATTCCCTTCGTACCAGAAAACCGTACTGTTTCCCTCGAATGCAAGGATATGCGTCACCACGCGGTCGAGAAACCAGCGATCGTGCGATATGACCACCGCACAACCGGCAAAATTCAATAATGCCTCTTCCAGGGCCCGCAGTGTGGTTACGTCCAGGTCATTCGTGGGCTCATCCAGAAGCAGCACGTTGGCCCCTTCTTTCAGCATTTTTGCCAAGTGAACTCTGTTTCTTTCTCCGCCGGACAGTTTACCGACCAGTTTCTGTTGATCGGCGCCTTTAAAATTGAACCGCCCTACGTAATTCCGGAAATGCACATCGCGGTTTCCGATTTTGAGGAAGTCGTGCCCACCGGATATTTCTTCCCATACCGTCTTGTCCGGGTCAAGCGGACGATCCTGATCGATGTACCCGATCTTAACGGTTTCACCAACCTGGACCGATCCGGAATCCGGCTTTTCCATCCCCATGATCATTTTGAACAGGGTCGTTTTTCCCGCACCGTTCGGCCCGATAATTCCAACAATTCCATTGGGGGGCAGCGAGAACGTCATGTTTTCGAACAGCAATTTATCCCCGAATGCCTTGGATACATCTGCCACCTCGATCACCGTCTTGCCAAGGCGTGGACCGGAGAGAATGGGCATTTCCACTTCTTCATCTCTCTTTTGCCCCTGTTCTTCCAGCATTTCTTCATACGCAGCCAGACGCGCTTTCCCTTTTGCACGACGACCCTTGGGCGACATCCGGACCCATTCAAGTTCTTTGGCCAGCATACGCTGACGCTTGGATTCCTGCTTTTCCTCTACGGCTAGGCGCTTCAGTTTCTGCTCCAGCCATGAGGAATAATTCCCCTTGAAAGGAATTCCGGATCCACGGTCCAGCTCAAGAATCCACCCGGCGACGTTGTCCAGGAAATAACGATCGTGCGTGACGGCGATAACCGTTCCCGTATACCGGGCCAGATGTTGCTCCAGCCACGAGACACTCTCCGCGTCCAGATGATTCGTGGGCTCGTCAAGAAGAAGCACATCGGGCTCACGCAAAAGAAGCCTGCAAAGAGCGATCCTGCGACGCTCACCACCGGAAAGATGGGTGATAACTGCATCACCCGGCGGACACCGCAGTGCATCCATGGCCATCTCGAGCTTGCTTTCAATATCCCAGGCACCCATCTGATCGATCCTGTCCTGAAGGCGGGCCTGCTTTTCAAGGAGACTGTCATAGTCCGCATCCGGCTCGGCAAATTGTTCGCTGACCTCATTGAATTTTGCGATCAGGTCAACTGCTTCGCTTGCCCCTTCTTCCACGATTTCCCGCACCGTTTTTTCAGGATCCAGATACGGTTCCTGCTCCAGGTATCCAAACGTGGTGCCCTTGTTGCGATCAATGTTTCCGAGGTAGTCGTCATCGAGCCCAGCAATAATGCGCAGCAGCGTACTTTTTCCGGATCCGTTTAAACCGAGCACTCCGATTTTGGCACCGTGGAAAAACGACAGATATATGTCGCTCAGCACCTGTTTATTGGTGGACCGGAAGACCTTACCGACGCCCACCATAGAAAATATTATTTTTTGGTCTGCCACAGATAGATACCAGAGATTCATTGGGGCCGTATGAAGGCGGAACCTGTGGATTTGTTCTGCAATTCGGGCCCGTGCCTGGTGAAACCAACCGTTTTCATACTGATTTCGGGAATCAACTATATTAGCTGTTGAAACCTACTTGCCTGATCCAGTCAAACGGTATCATGAGTATACGACAACACATTTCCGATCGAGTTGAAAAGGACGATCGACCGCCGCTTTTCTCTTTGTCCCGAAGAGAATTTGTTAAAGCAGCAGGATATGCAGGTGCGGGAGTGGTCCTTGCACCGGCCCTGTCGGCAGGATGTCAGGTTGCCTCTCACCCAACGGCCGATCCGTACGAACTCGAAATGGCGTTTCTGGCCCTTGACGAAGCTCGATCCGCAGGCGCAGCGTATGCCGATGTTCGTGTGCAACGCACCTGGTCGGAAGGAATATCGACGCGCGAACAACAGATTACCGGTGTCCGGTATTCGGATTCGTACGGAATCGGTGTTCGTGTCCTGGTCGGGGGATCCTGGGGGTTTTCCGGGACTCGCGATCTGACGCACGATGCGGTTGCCCGTGCTGCGCGTGAGGCAACCGCTATCGCTACGGCAAATAATAAAATTGCGCCTCAGACCACAGACTTGGCTCCGGTCGACACGTATCCGGAAGGAAACTGGGTTACACCCCACGATATCGACCCCTTTGATGTGGCGGTCGAAGAAAAGGCTGACTTGCTTTTTCAGGCCAATGCGGCGGCTCTTGGGGTAAACGGCGTACGATTTGTCTCAAGCAGCATCAATTCCGTGAAAGAAAACCGGCTTGTGGTAACGTCCGAAGGCTCTGTCATTCAGCAAGGTTTTGTCCGAATCAGTCCCGGTATGAACATCACCGCGGTCTCTTCTGATCGCACTGATTTTCAGTCACGGGGGTCGGTGGCAGATCCGGCCGGCAGGGGATATGAATACGTCCTCGGCCTGGACTTTCCTGGCAATGCCGCTCGTTGGGGTGAAGAAGCCGTCATGAAATTGTCTGCCAAGTCGGTAGACCCGGGACTGTGGGACCTCGTCCTCCATCCCTCGAACCTCTGGCTGACCATTCACGAAAATATCGGTCACCCGACAGAGCTGGATCGTGCCCTGGGATACGAGGCCAACTATGCGGGTACCTCTTTTCTCGCGCCCCCCGGTGAGGTGCTGAATAAATTTCGGTATGGACCGGACTTCATGCAGGTGGTCGGGAATCGGACTGAGTGCGGAGGATGTGCGACCTGTGGATGGGATGACGAAGGAGTCCCGGCTTTTGAATGGGCCATTATAAAAGACGGTGTCTTTGTAAACTATCAGACCACACGCGAACAGGCTTCCTG
The DNA here is from genome assembly GCA_022571255.1 of Bacteroidota bacterium. GTDB lineage: Bacteria > Bacteroidota > Rhodothermia > Rhodothermales > UBA10348 > N075bin62. Next base: position 2,090 of record JACZYD010000073.1, on the reverse strand, counting down.
GATTTCCGATATAACCGGTCTTTCGCGAAGTCAGGGATGTGCTTACGGACAGAGTTGGGCGAGTATTCCTTTCCAGCGTATGCCGAACGTCAGCCTGTTACCGAATGCAAAAGACGATCTTTCTGCGGAAGACGTAATAGCGGCGACCGACCACGGCATCTTGATCGAAGGACGCGGATCGTATTCGATCGATCAGCAGAGATATAATGCACAGTTCGCGGGCCAGATATTCTGGGAAATTCGGAATGGAAAAAAATATCAGATGCTTCGGGATGTGGCGTATGTCACACGAACGCCGGATTTCTGGGCATCACTGGCTGTAATCGGAGGCCCTCAAACATACTATATGGGCGCGACGTTTGGTGACGGGAAAGGACAGCCCGGCCAGTCCAATGCCGTTTCGCACGGATGTCCGATTTCACTTTTTCGAAACGCGAATATAATAAACACTGCTTGAATGAGGCCCGTCAACTGGCCTCAACACAGCTTAATGGAATGAAGCGAGCGATTTCCCGGACGAAAAGACACGGCCTCAGTGAATCGGAAGCGACCGAACTGTCTGAACGGATTCTTGGATTGTCGAACGCCGACCAGGCCAGAATAAGAATATCTTCCGGCCGCAGAAGTTTTGCCCGATGCGCCGATAACCGGCTGACCACGGCCGGCGGGAGTATGGATATTTCGGTAGAGATTACGAGTGTGTTCGGAAAACGGACGGCGTCCGTCACTACCAATCTGCTTTCAGACGCCGAATTGACCGAAGCCGTGCAGCGCTCGGAAGGTCTCGCCAGACTGGCACCGGAAAATCCCGAGTACCTTGACGAACCGGGGCCTCAGTATTATGACGCCGTTGATGCATATTACGACAGCACGGGAGAGATGGAACCGGATCGCCTGGCCGGCGCAATGGCCCGCGCGATTCGCGGAGCCAAAGAAGCCGGTTTTGTAGCTTCGGCGTACGTTGACGTTCGAGCAGGCTCGGAGGCCCTGGCCACCTCCAATGGACTTTTTGCGTATCACGCCAGTACCGGTGTCGCCTTGACCTTGACGGTACGGGCACAGAACGGCTCATCGTCCGGGTGGGCAGGAGATGAATCACGCGACTGGAATCAGATTGAAACGGGAAGGATCGTCGCCGATGCGGTCAGAAAATGTCGCGAATGGCAAGGTAAAACTGCGCTGAAAGCCGGCCTTTATGACGTCGTTCTGGAACCCACAGCGGTCGGAATGTTGATGTCCCGCGTAATGGGGGCGTTTGATGCACGCTCAGCCGATGAGGGACGGTCTTATTTTTCTGACCCGGCGGGCGGAAGCCGTATTGGAGAGCATCTTTTTTCTTCTTCCATAAGCTTATCCAGTGCGCCGGCCCATCCGTATGGAGAACGACCTCCATTCGACGGCTCGGGGACCCCTCGCCGTCCTGAGTCCTGGATCGAAAACGGAGTGTTGAAGAATCTTTCCTATTCCAGATTCTGGGCGCAAAAATCGGGAGTCGAACCTCGGCCGAGTGCCGCAAATTTAATTATGCGAGGAGGCAACGTGTCACTTTCAGACATGATACAGTCCATCCGGTACGGCGTATTGATCACCAGATTCTGGTATATACGTGGGCTCAATCCACGTACCATCTCCTACACCGGTCTGACCCGGGACGGTACGTTTCTGATCGAAAACGGAGAAATATCCCGTCCTGTAAACAACTTCCGTTTTAACCAGTCTCTGGCTGAAGTGCTTCAAAACGTGGAGATGCTCGGGCAACCCATTCAGGTCGCTGCGGGCGAAAACAGCTCGGTCGGTACGCCCGTGATTGTTCCATCCCTTAAAGTGAGCAGTTTCAACCTGGCCAGCGTAAGCGACGCAATTTAGCCGGAGCGGCCACTCGTCGCCCTATTCGACCAGCTCCTGGATGGGCAGATACACTTCGCGGTCGGCCCACGCGACAACGATTCGATCGACGTTGTCATCACGCGGCTGGCCGTAGATGCGGAATCGTTCCTGAAATAAACTCGATGAAAAAACTTTCGCGTGAAAGGATCCCACCTCCCGGGCGCGTACACGTTGCGTGATCTGGTTTCCCCAGTGAAATGTGG
>JACZYD010000072.1 GCA_022571255.1 Bacteroidota bacterium | reverse complement strand
GAATGCATATTTGCGCGGCCAGGTTGTGCTCGCCACAATCATGGCCATCGTCGTGAGTGTGGTCATGATCGTCCTGGGTGTACGTTTTGCATTAGTGTTGGGGCTATTGGCCGGGCTGATGGAATTTATTCCCGTCGTCGGCCCGTTTATTGCCGTGATCGTCTCGGTGATGGTGGCACTGTTTCAGGAGAGCAACTGGCTGGCGCTCACCCCGATCTCATATGCCGGCGTGGTACTGGGAGTGGGGATAGTTCTGCAGCAGATCGAGAACAATGGTTACGTCGGCATCGGATATCGGATCTTTTCTGACACGGCCCGTTTTGTAAAAAGGAAGGTCCAGGAAGCGTGCATTTTCACGTGATAATCCCATCACCTCGATTCCGGAAATCGCTTCGGCATAGCGGATATATGCTTTTATGAGTTGAACCCGATCTGAGTCTATCTCACCAGGGCTTTTCCGGGCGAGAAACGCTCTGATATCTGATGCTCGATCGGCAATTACCTGAGTAGTCGTCCCGTCGAGTCCGAACGAAGACCCGGTCATCTCTAAAAACCTCAGGTAGCGTCGCACATCTGAATCAAAAACGGCCACGGAACCGTTGGTCATGTAAGCGACTGTAACATCATTGTCATTGGAGGCCAGTGTTTCCAGCATGCCCCCCATGGAAATCACGTCGTCATCAGGATGAGGACTGAACAGAATCACCTTCTTGCCGGACATGATCGTGTCTCTGTACACAATTTTGCGCCTCAATCCTTCAAACACATCTCGACATAGATCGTCAATATCCGGTTGGGCATACGTGAGGGTATGAAGACCGTGCTCGTGGAAATCTGCCTCATCGAGCCTCATGATTGACTTCCCTACCATTTCAGACAACCAGATCACCGCACGCCGCAACAACTCCGGGGTCCATTCGACCTGTCTTACAAGCCACGGCGTTTTTATCCTCGTGAGTTCGCTTGAGGCTGCCTTATCGATATAAATGAACGCATTTGAATGTTTCTGTAGAAATGTGGCCGCGATTTCGAAAGTCGGTTTGGATTCGACCGTACGTTTTATGATCGGTGCCTTATGTTCTCCTGTCGCAATCAGAATAACCTTTCCTGCATCCAGAATGGTTCCGACACCCATCGTGATCGCCTCACGCGGAACGTTTTCTTCGCCGAAAAAATCGCTTCCGGCATCCTTGCGCGTAATACCATCCAGGGTGATGACCCGGGTTCGCGTCTCGGGTCCCGATCCCGGTTCATTGAATCCGATATGGCCGCTTCTTCCGATCCCTAACACGATCAGGTCAATTCCTCCGGCACTCAAAATCAATTCTTCGTACAACCTGCAAAACGCATCTGTAGCGTCTTCAGAAATATTTCCGGGAGGAATATGAATCTGACTGTCCGGAATATTTACGTGATCGAAAAAATTTTCATGCATGAAGCGGTGATAGCTCTGAAAACTATCCGGTGCCATCGGGAAATATTCATCGAGATTGAACGTCGTCACTTTCGAAAAATCAAGAGCATCCTCTCGGTGCATGCTGACCAGACACTGGTAAACACCGATGGGTGTCGAACCCGTCGGAAGTCCCAACACGGTGGGTCGGCCTTTTTTATTGTTGCTTCGGATCAGGTCTGAGATCTGCTGCGCTACAGATTCCGACAGTAAAGCTGAATCATCGTAGATATATACAGGGATCCTCTCGCGCTGAGTTCCATCACCACTCCTGCTCATCACATGTCTGATCAACGAAAGTGTGTCTGTACTCGGGTCGCGTGTCTTCGCGTCTGACGGCATATGTTTATTCTGGATATCGGTGCAGACTGGGTGGTATCGCAACTTGAAAAGCAGATGTGAGGTCGTTGCTGCAGCGGGAGTCCCAAGATAACACAGGAGAACGGACCTGTGAACTGAGGACAATAACGAGATCATTATCTTAGTGGGCAGTCGACCTCGTTATCTATCCAGTATTGAAACAATCATGATTCAGTTCTTCAATCTCAGCCGGCAGCTTATTGTCTACGGACTTCTTCTGCTATCCACTCAAACATTCGGGCAAAGCGGAAGAACGCCTGCCAGGGCCAGAAGCGGGATGGTTGTATCCAGTCATTATATCGCCTCGGAAGTGGGTCGCGATATTCTGCAAGCGGGGGGAAATGCCGTGGATGCAGCCATAGCAACAGGATTTGCGCTGGCCGTCGTTTACCCGGCGGCCGGCAATATCGGCGGCGGCGGATTTATGGTATACCATGGTTCTGACGGCGAAGTGACAACGTTCAACTACCGCGAAAAAGCTCCACTGGCGTCATCAAAGACGATGTATCTGGACAATTCGGGGGCGGTCAAAGACAATGCGAATCACGACGGAATATTGTCGGTGGGCGTTCCCGGCAGTGTGGCTGGTCTGTGGCTGGCCCATCAACGACTCGGCAGTCTGCCCTGGCCACAGCTTGTTGAACCTGCCGTAAAGCTGGCCGACCATGGATTCCCGTTTTCATGGGCTATGGAGGGAATTTCGCTCACGCTACGGGATCTCGCAGCATCGGATGAACTTTACCGTGCGTCAGCCAACGCTTTCCTGAAAGGCGGAAAAAAAGTCTACACGGAAGGTGAAACTTTGCGCCAGCCTGATCTGGCGAGAACACTGGAGCGGATTCGAGATCACGGACAGGATGGCTTTTACAAGGGTGAAACAGCGCGTTTTATAGCCGACTTCATGCGCGAACACGGAGGCTTGATTACGGAGGCAGATCTGGCAGCATACACCGCCGAAGAACTGGAGCCGATCCACGGGAAGTATAGAGGATACGATGTGTACAGCATGGCACCGCCGAGTTCGGGAGGAACGGCGCTCGTCGAAATGCTCAATATTCTGGAAGGTTTTGACATACAAGCCATGGGGTTGAATTCGGCCATGTATATGCACGTGTTGACCGAGGCCATGCGAAGGGCTTTCGCGGACCGCGCCGAGCACCTCGGCGACCCCGATTTCAATCCGGATATGCCCATCGCTCGCCTGACATCCAAGAAACACGCCGATGAATTACGAAATACGATCTCGTTGAACCGGGCTTCCGTAAGTGATTCAAGTCGTTTCGCGAGGGCGTTTGCCTACTCAGAAAGCGAGGAAACCACCCATTATTCTGTGATAGACGCAGAAGGCAATGCGGTTTCTGTAACCACGACCCTGGAATTCGGATACGGTTCAAAAATCGTGGTAGACGGAGCCGGATTTCTCCTCAATAATGAAATGGGAGATTTCAATGCCCGGCCGGGCTATACCGATTCGCGAGGATCGATCGGTACAGGGCCCAATCAGATCGCCCCGGAGAAACGTATGCTCTCCAGTATGACGCCGACCATACTCGCACGAGACGGGAAGCCGGTTCTTCTGATAGGTACCCCGGGAGGGAAAACGATTATCAACACCGTTTTGCAGGTCATCCTGAATGTAGTCGATCACGATCTGAATATTGCCCAGGCCATTGAAGCGCCGCGGTTTCATCATCAGTGGCTACCCGATCGTACCCTCGTTCAGCGAAATGGATTTTCGCTGGACAGCATCCGTCTCTACAAAATGATGGGGCATGAACTTTATTTTCGTGTTTCCTGGGGCCAGGCCATGGGAATCGCGGTTGATCCCGACACCGGTCTGTATCTCGGCGGGGCCGATTCACGAGGGTTTGACGCACGTGCGGCCGGATATTAGTGAGAATTAATCAATTCGGTATCGCAAGAGACCGTTTTTGGTACTAAATTGGCCGGAAATGTCCTTCAATTGTGACATTGAGCACAAGTTTTGCTATATAGGGGCAATAGATCTTGCCCTAATGTTTCAAGAGATAATTAACCCTATCATCGGAGGTATCAAGTAATGAGAGTTTTCCGTAATACGAGGACCCGCCAGTCACGGTATTTTCTGCTGTTCGTATCCGGATTAGTGGCCCTGTTATTTGTCAGTTCAACGGCGATCGCACAAGGCGGCACACAACCTGATACACTTCTATCACCTGCACAGTGGAAATCCTTCGAGGAAAATGCAGCAGCAGGTATTCGCTCTGACAATGCCGGTGTTCGATCAGCAGCTCTCGGTCAGATAACGAACTTTGGAGAGTATATGGATTTCACGCGCGATGACGTAATCACCGTTGTGCGCATTTATCGCAGCGCCGGCGTTTTGCGTAATCGTCAGTTGGCGATTACCGCTATCGGCAGCATGAACAATCGCTGGGGCATTGAATTCATGGATATGCTCTCGGCAACCGAAACATCAGAGCAGCTTCAAAAATCGATGAGATCCGTTGTCGCTGCGTACTGGGAGAAACATGGCGGCAATCCGTACACCATTAATTAAACGTTTCTCCGTCTGTGTTTGACGGTTCCCCTGCCCTTATTTGTTAAGGGCAGGGTTTTTTTGTATCGAGCAAACCCCATGACCACTGTTTTATGCTTGATTTCCTGAGATCATATGACCCGATGACGCAGGCCTTGATGGCCGGCATGTTCACGTGGGCGATAACCGCAACGGGAGCGGCGGTCGTTTTTATAGCCAGGACCATGTCCCGCGTGCTGCTGGATTCCATGCTCGGATTTGCAGCCGGGGTAATGATTGCTGCAAGTTTTTTTTCTCTTTTGCTGCCCGCCATCGACATGGCCACCGCAATGGGTCTGTCGGCATGGATTCCCGCCACCGTCGGATTTCTGGCCGGTGGCATCTTTCTTCGCATCATGGATCGATTTCTACCGCATCTGCACCCGTGGCTGCCCATGTCAAAAGCGGAAGGTGTGCACACGTCATGGAATAGAACGACCTTACTGGTTCTTGCAATTACGTTGCACAATATTCCCGAGGGTCTTGCAATCGGGGTGGCGTTCGGAGCCGTAGCTGCCGGCGGAGACATGGTTGGATCTGCAACATTACAGGGAGCAGTTGTTCTGGCGATTGGAATTGGATTGCAAAATTTTCCAGAGGGAATTGCCGTTGCCCTTCCGCTTCGCGGCGAAGGCGTTTCGAGATTAAAGAGTTTCTGGTACGGACAACTTTCCGCAGTTGTCGAACCCGTGGCTGCTGTTTTCGGTGCGGTGGCAGTACTGTCTGTTCAGCCCCTACTCCCTTATGCCTTGGCATTTGCGGCCGGCGCAATGATTTTTGTCGTGGTTGAAGAATTGATTCCTGAATCTCACCTGCACGGAAACGAGGACATCGCAACCATGGGTACACTGTTGGGATTTGCCGTAATGATGGCTCTGGACGTTGCCCTGGGATAGGGACGGAACCGGATTCAGCAACGAGCGATTCCGGATTTTAAACTCCATGCCCCCAGAATTGGCTTTTTTATCGAGCTTCTTGTGTTTACTCTTCTTGAGCGCGGACTAATAAAATTGGGATTTCGGGCAATTAACGGCGGTTCCGGCCTCCTCGAATCTCTGCAACTCGTAGGACTGTGGTATCCAATATCCATGCTGCCTCCCTTACCCGCATATCCATGCTGCCTCCCTTTCCTGCACAGCCATCCGGAAGCGAAAGAGCCAGTAGATGATTAAACCAAACGGCATTCGAGTGAGAAAAACCATTGCATTGCTTTTTGCTGGTGTTCTGTTGACCGGGGGTTGCGACAGCGATCCGAACGCGCCAGTAGCTAATCCAGCCGGCGAGCCGGAAAAACCGGTCGAAACGGTCGAAACGGTCGATATTTCTCTTCCGATTGACCCCATGCCGGCCGTGCCGAGCCCACAACAGTTGGAGTGGCAAAGGGGCGAGATGTACATGTTTATCCATTTCGGCATAAATACGTACACCGGAAATAAGTGGGGAGATGGAACCGACGATCCTCAACTGTTCAACCCTTCCGAGCTTGACGCGAATCAGTGGGTTTCCGTCGCCAGAGAGGCGGGTTTCGAAGGCATCGTCTTCACCACGAAACATCACGATGGTTTTTCTTTATGGCCATCCGCTTTGACAGACTATTCGGTCAAGGCGAGTCCATGGAAGAATGGAGAAGGCGATGTTGTTCGCGAATTGGCAGATGCAGCCCACGCCATAGGAATGAAATTCGGTGTTTATCTTTCACCTTGGGATCGGCATGAACAATCCTTTTTCACACCCGGATACAATGATTTTTATACGGCTCAAATAACGGAATTACTGACGAATTACGGAGAGGTATACGAGTTCTGGTTTGACGGGGCAATCGCACCGGGTCTCCCTGCAACGGGTTATGATCTGGATCGATGGTATAAAACAGTTTATGACAATCAACCAAATACATTGATTTGGGGCAACGTTGATCTCAGATGGGTTGGAAATGAAGACGGAATCTCACCAGAAACTCAATGGAGTTCCACAGGGGTGAACAGGTGGTTTCCGGCGGAGTGTGACGCCAGGAATCGGCCAGGCTGGTTCTGGAGAGAAATTGAAGACGGGCGGGTTTTATCGGGTCAGGAATTGTTGGACATATATTTTACGTCTGTGGGTAGAAACTGCGTACTGCTGTTGAATGTCCCCGTCAATGATCGTGGATTGATTTCGGATCCGGATATCCGAGAACTACAGGTATTTCGCCATCTCCTGGACACGATATTCGATGAAAACTTGGCCGTTAACGGCGAGGCAACGGCCAGCACGACGGCAAAAGAGAGTGCAAGTTGGGCACCTGGAAATGCTATAGATGGAAAAGAGGCCACATTCTGGGTAGCTGAGAAGGATCTCATGTCTGGGCGGATCGACATTTCCTTTGATGACGCGATTACATTCAACGTGGTCTCCATTCAGGAACCCATACAATTCGGGCAGCGAGTCAGCGAATATGAAGTGCTCGCGTGGATCGATGACAGAGGATGGGTCAGCATATCCTCGGGCACCACAATCGGTTATAAAAAACTTGACCGTTTGACAGATTCCGTAACTACCAGGAAGGTTCGATTGTTCATCAAGAACGCCGTCGGCACCCCCGCCATTCAGGAATTCGGGCTTTATTACAGCGGTGAGTAGAGAGGCTCTGCGGAGCGAAAAAGCTTCGGGCTTAAACGTGAGAAGCCAGCGGAACGGCTTCGTGGCACTAAGCCGGCGTTCCGCCACCCCCCGTATTCCTAAGTCGCAATCTGGCCCGGTGATATTCGCTGATGACCTGTCCGGGGCGGATAAACCCTACAATCAGTCCCGAGCTATCGAGAACAGGCAATTCGGGGTATTCGACCTTTTCAAAAACAGCTTGTACTTCGTCCAGCGAAGAGTCCAGATGAACAGAAGCGAAAGGTTCGGCAAGATCCATCGCAATGACCGTGTGTTTAAATTCGGGATCCGAATCCAGGTAGGGCTGCACGCTGTCGAGCAACACAAGGCCGACATAAGCGGGGGTCTTTCCGGGTACCTCCTCGGCACTGGTCACCGGCAGGATCACTTCTCTGGTGCGCGTGAAAACACTCTCGATTTCGTCCAGAGTATGGTCGGGTACCAGCGAGTGGTAGTAGACCGGATGTTTGATGATGCTGCCGACTTTGATCGTAGACAAGAGTTCCGGAGCAAGTTCGTGAACGTGCGCAGGCGACTCGTTGTAATTGCGAACCTGTTCACTGTACAGACTCCAGCGCCGGGCAAGCACATGTGCAATGACTCCTGAAAAAATAAGCGGGACCAGCAACGTATAACTCCCCGTCATCTCCGAAATCATGATCGTCATCGCAATGGGCACATTAGCGACAGCCGCAAAAAAAGTGGCCATGCCGATCATTACATAGGCCGCCGGCTGAGTAACAAGGTCTGGCAGCAACGTGGCCATACCAAGACCGTAAATTCCGCCCAGCATGCCCCCGATAACCAGCGACGGGGCAAAAACCCCTCCGGATCCTCCAGAACCAATCGTAAATGAAGTGGCAATGATCTTGGCAATCACAATGACCAGCATGATGGTCATGGGCAGATTCCCATTGATGGCCTGTTGCAGCCAGCCGTAACTGGAGCCCAGGATAGCCGGGAAGAAAAAGGCAAGGCCGCCCAGCAATAATCCGCCAACGGCAGGCTTCATATACGTAGGTATCGCGAGCCGGTTTGAGAAGATATTGCGGGTCCCATAGAAGATATTCGTAAAAACAATGCCCACTACGGCGCACACAACCGCAAAAACGATGAGAGGAAGGAGTTCAAGAGGATTTATGAACTGGTAGACGGGCGTGGTAAATACGGTGCTCGTTCCTTCAATTGAAGTGTATACCGAGTACCCGGTAATCGCTGCAACCATGGCCGGCATGATTCCTTCACTCTCAATATCCTCTCGATACAGCACTTCAACAGCGAAAAAAGCCCCTCCGAGCGGCGATTGGAAAATGCTGCCAATGCCCGCGGCGACGCCCGCGATGACCAGCAATCGCCGTTCCCTCGGAGCAAGATTCAATCGCTGACCGAGGTATGATCCGAACGTAGCACCAATCTGTGCAATGGGACCCTCCTTTCCAGCGCTGCCGCCGGTTCCGATCGTGATGCTCGAAGCCAGTGTCTTGATTACAGCTACACGCGGTCGAATCGCAGCACCTTCGCGGTGGTAGGCTTTGATAACAGCATCCGTTCCGTGCCCTTCCGCTTCGGGCGCGAATTTGAAAACCAGCCAGCCCGACAACAGCCCACCTACCGCAGGAACGATGAATAACAGCCAGCGGCGTGCAGGTCGAAGCGCCTGATCCAGATCGAAATCAGACAATCCACTCGCCTCTGCGCCAGGCATGGGCATGGAATAGCCCACCAGTTGCAGCAACGCCCCATCACTGATGTAGTTAACGAGTGTTGTAAAAACCAGAGCGCCCAATGCTCCTACCACACCGACCAGAGCGGAATAGATCATCCATCGTCCCGTGATCTTCCATTCAAAGTTTCTGTCGAACAGGCGAAGTTGCCGGAGATAATGGCTTTTTAGATACCTGAACGGGCGTTGCTTTCTCACTTTGCGATGGGTTGGGCACTGATCGAAGCGTCGAAGAAGCTACGTACGCGATACAGGAATGATGAAGAATATTCAGACAGAATTTTCAGCGCCCTCCCATCTCCGGAATCAATTTCAGGCCCCTGCCAACTCCGGAATCCTCTTGCGGGCACTGTAGGCCTCTTCAACCACCTGTTTAAACAGATGTATGTTGCCGCGAAACTGATTCTGCATGACGATCTTCAACATTGGTGCCATCATCGAACCCATGAATGTTCGCTCATAATGCACGTCTACTCGAAACAGTACTATTTCGTCTTCGAGTTCCTCCAGCGTAGAGAATACGTTCGCCCGTGAAACCATGGGCATATCAGTTATTTGTTCGACGTACTCTATCCTTCCCTTCTCAAACGTGTTTTTTCTGATTTCAATATGCAAAGCCATCGCCGGCAAAACGCATCGATGTGACGTGCCTACTCTCGACAGGCTGTCATCGAATTCTACCGATTTAACGCGCTTCATCCAATCATGCCTCTGGGTCAGATCCGTGAGATAATTATAGGCAAAGTCGAGCGGTGCGTTTACCGTCGTCTCGACTGATATCTTATTCTCATACTTCTCCGGTTCAGGTCGATCCGGCAATTTCTTGAGTTTCTCGCGAAGCGGAGTCAAAGAGTAGTATTTATAACCAACCTCACCAACTACATCGTATGTTGTACTGGCTGATTGAAAGGGTAGCCAGGAAGTGGAGGCCTCAAGTGCTTGCTGCGCATCTGGGTACTGATCGAGAAAGGCGTCCGTCAATAGAAGATATTCGCTGGAATCAATTTCGTTCTTCAGGAGACGATGCACAACAATAACTTCTCTCCCCAACAATTTATGGAACTCCTTGACATCAAGCGTAACGATGTTGCCGTAATGAACTACGATCTTCAGTGATAAGCCCTGCGTGGTTGAACAGGCCTGGCAATCGCACATTCGATCTCGTTCATAATGCTGCAGGTGCTCGTGAAATGACACAAACATTTTCTCTGCCTGTGCAGTGACCGACTCCAGCGACGGGGCATCACCGAACCTGTAAAACAGAATGGCATCTCCTTCTATCTCGGAAACAGAAAGACCCAGAGAATCTGCGTCGATAAGTAATTCCAGCAGTTCCGCTATAATATGCTGACTGTGGGTGATTTCTGTATCATCAATGAATTGCGAAAATCCGCTGATGTCCGGAATAAATAAAGTAACAGGAAATCCTTGAATCTGTAGCTTTCCGAGCGCCATACCATATGAAGGAAAAGTGGAAGTTGAGACAGATGTGGTTCTGATATCAGAAGAGAGTACCTCTCTGTACAAGATTGCCCGTTCCAAGCCTGAGATTTTTCCTTTGGAATCAGAACTGCTACCAACCGTGCATCGTGCGAAATGGAAACCCGGGGATGCAGCTCCTCCATTGCGCTATAGCCGTTTTAGTGGAGTCTGCACCATAATTGTTACTGCCCGAGCTTCGCCGCGCGGTCTGACTCCTCTGAGCTGAGCCCCTTGTGATCTAAGCTGAGCCCTTCTCCTCTGAGCTGAGCCCCTTGTGATAGTGTCGTCTTCGGAATACTTGATTTCAGGCCCATCCAAATGGATAATGCATCCAGCTATAGAGGGAACATGCATCCAGCGACAAAGGGGAACACGGCTCGGCAGGGCATCTTCCATTTAGTGTTAACAGGCCCTGGCGAATCCGGTATCGATTCAAACCTTTTCTCGAATGAGTATATTTATTCCTTAAAATAAAGCGCCAGAAGCCTCCCTGTTCGTAACACCAACAATCCGATTTCCACTAAACCGACGAAAACGCGCCCACCCGTCGAATTAAACTCAGGGCAAAGAAAATACCTCTGATTTTGATGTCCAAGCAAACACACGAAAACGGCTTCGATTTACTTCTCCATCCGTCCACCAACAAATCAACTGCATTCACTCTTGCAGAGCGGCGAGAACTGGGTCTGCAGGGTCTCCTTCCGGCGCGAGTCAGCACCATGGTCGGACAAAAGAGACTCGTTCTTGAGAGTATCCGCAGAAAGGCATTCGACATCGAAAGATACATTGCTCTGCGTGCGCTTCAGGACCGCAATGAACGTTTATTCTACCGCACGTTGATCGACCACATCGATGAGTTGATGCCGATCGTATATACGCCGACGGTCGGACAGGCGTGTAAAGAATTCGCCCATATTTTTCGCCAGCCACGGGGATTCTACGTCACGCCGTCTGATCGCGGCAATATCCGGCAGAACCTTGACAACTGGCCCGAATCCGAGGTTCGAGTAATTGTAATAACCGACGGAGAGCGAATTCTCGGGCTCGGAGACCTGGGCGCAAATGGTATGGGAATACCCATCGGGAAATTAGCACTTTATACTGCATGTGCAGGAATATCGCCCGCCCACTGCCTGCCTGTCATGCTGGACGTGGGAACCGATAATGAAGAACTCCTCCACGACGAGTTGTATCTCGGTGTGGATGAAAAGCGTTTGCGCGGAGAGGCATACGATGAACTTGTGGACGAATTAATTTCAGCCATACAAGACAAGTGGCCGGAGGCGCTCATTCAGTTCGAGGATTTCCTGACGCCGAATGCTTACCGGCTGCTTAATCGCTATCGAGATAGCGCTTTCTGTTTCAATGACGATATCCAGGGAACTGCGGCTGTCGCCCTTGCCGGAGTGTATGCATCGACCCGCATATCCGGACTGAATTTCAAAGATCTTCGTATCATGTTTCTTGGCGCGGGTTCCGCAGCCACTGGCATAGCCGATTTGACGGTAGAGGCCTTCATGGCTGCCGGACTGTCCCGCGAGGCGGCAGTCAGCCGTCTGACATTCGTAGATATCAACGGCTTGGTGGTTGCTTCCAGATCCGATCTGCAAGAACACAATCTTCCGTATGCGCATGCCAAGGAGGAGATGGGCTTTCTGGACGCCCTTCAAGCGATCCGGCCTCACGTTCTGATTGGCGCGACGGGTGCACCGGGCACGTTTACACGCGACGTAATCGAAACGATGGCCAGGATCAATGATCATCCGGTAATTTTCGCGCTTTCAAACCCTACGTCCCGCGCCGAATGCACGGCCGAACAGGCGTATTCCTGGTCGGCAGGTCGCGCCATATTTGCGAGCGGAAGCCCGTTTGAGTCGGTCGAATTAGATGGCCGACGCCATATGCCAGGCCAGGGCAACAATGTCTATATATTTCCGGGAATTGGACTTGGCGCAATCGCATGCAAAGCAAACCGGATTTCTGAAGCCATGTTTCTGACCGCCGCCGATACGCTTGCGTCTCTCGTCGACGACGCGCAACTTGAAAATGGTACACTTTATCCGCCATTTTCAGAAATCCGCGAAGTATCAGCCCGCATCGCTGTTGCGGTCGCTGAGCAGGCCTACAAAGAAGGACACGCTCTGCTGCCGCGTCCGGATAATCTGGACGCACACATTCGCGCTCAAATGTATGATCCTTCTTACGAGAACGAGGAAAAGTCTCTGTGAACAACACTCTCACCGTTAATCTGGAAAATTTGTCGCGTACGGCCAATATCGCGATCGTACTCCTGTTTGTACTGTTTGGCCTTATGGGCCACTTCGTATCATTTTTTTTCCATTTTCTGACGATCCCCTTCTTTCTGCTCGTGGTATTGAACCTGTATTGGCGCTACGGTCAGACGACGCACACACTTCTTGCAAACTTTGGCTTTCTGGCCCAAGTTCGATATCTGCTGGAGAGCATTGGTCCTGAATTACGCCAGTATCTGTTTGCGTCGGACATCGAGGAACGGCCGTTCAATCGCATTGAGCGTGCAGAAGTATATCGCAAATCGAAAGGCATCGACTCGTTGTCGGCCTTTGGCTCGTTGCTCGAATACGGTCGGGACGAAATTAAGCTGCTCCACTCTTTTTATCCTCTCAACCACGATCAGATCGGGTCTTGCGACTTCGTAGTCGGCTCTGCTCGCAACCTCAAGACCGCGTACCATATTCGAAAACCGATTATGATCAGTGCCATGAGTTATGGAGCACTCGGGCAGAACGCCGTTCGGGCACTGGCTCGCGGCGCAAAACTGGCTGGAGCAATCATGAATACCGGCGAAGGCGGTTACCCGAAATATCATCTGATGGAGGGTTGTGATCTGATTTTTCAGATGGGAACAGCCAAATTCGGCGTGCGCACGGAAGATGGAGTACTGGACTGAAGGGATTGAGAACAACCGGACGCACACGCGCGCAGTCGTAATCGCGATCCGGGAGCAGGCGTAAAAATGTGCGTTCGGCTTTGAAGGCCTCGCCGATCGTCTGCGATTGTCCTTTTACGCGCCGGGCGTCGTCTCTTCGGCATGCGGTGAGCAGGTGGGCGTTGAGCGCCTCGAACGTAGCAACGTTCGGAATGGGGACCATAAAATTGCGTCGTCCGAATCCTACGCCGGCCTCGACGATTCCCTTCTCGTGCCCCTGCCCTGGCGTACAGAAACGGCTCTCGAACAGGTAATGGCTCCTGAAATGAACAAAAGCACGTTGTTCGTCGCGTCGCCGTCCGCGAAACACCTTAAAAACGGCCGTCTTGAGATTGTCATATGTAATTCGCTGCGGGACGCCGCCAAAGTAGCGAAAAGCCGCGCGGTGGCCCTCGAAAAACGCCTCCTGCTTCTCCGCAGGAAAGGCCATCATGAACAGGCGCTTTGAGCAGCAGAGCTTCATGTAGAAGAGCTTCACCGTGCACTTTTTGCCATCCATGATACAGAGGGCCTCTCCCCAGTCGACCTGGCCATCGCGGCCGGGATCAAACTCGAGGGGCAGAAATACCTCTGGACGGCGCTTCTCGTCGCGCTGGGCACGGACATACTTACGAACACTCGACTCGCTCCCGGTAAATCCCTCACTGGCAATAAGATCAAAGATTCTCTTGGCCGTGAATTGCTGTTTGCGAGGATTGGTCTCGCTCTCTGTAAGTAGTTCTGCAATACGTTTTGCAAACGGTTCCAGGACCGGACGCGCACGCGGATTGCGAAGCGTGTAAGATAGCGGTTCCGCCGAAGCGATGGCTCGGCGCACCGTGATGCGTGAACAATCCAGATCTTTGGCTATTTGCCGGATGCTTTTATCGTCAACAAAGTAGGCGCGTCGAATCGCCTCGCGGTATTCCACAGTTATCATTCTCCCCCCCTGAAATCATAGTGAGCGTTTACATACGCTGGTCATGATAACAGAAGGCGCTGCCCCAAGTGGTCCACTTTTCGATTACCGAAATCGAGGAAGGTGGTATACTTTTAAATTACCGTAAACACGCCCCGCATAGTAATCGCTCTGTTTGGTAGTGCCACTTTGGCGATCGGAGCTACAATCTATGAATTGCGATGCCCTGCTATTGTGAAAGAATATGCGGAGGTCGTTTGGGTGGACGAGTTGGGAAATCCAAGACGCAAATATATCGTAAATACGTTATACAAGCCGATCTCTGCCAGTCTCTGCTTCATCCTAACTGCGCTTGGAGCCAGCTTCATTTCAATCTTGTTTATTGAGCGAACGATACAAGCGTTAGGATTCGTTCTTCGTGCCACGTTGTAGAGGTCAACTGGCTGCCGAATCGCATCCAGTTTGTATCTCTTCCTAGTGTCTAGTCACACGTGTAATGACGTAGTATAATCCGTATCTTACGTTCATAATCAAACCGTGAGGATTGGCTATGAACAGATACGTCGTGACGCTTACCGAAGAAGAAAGAGAGATGCTGCACGCTTTGGCCTCAAAGGGCTCGCACCGCTCACAGAAGATTCTCAACGCGCTCGTGCTTCTTGCCTGCGATCGAGGAGCGTTCCAGAGCGCTCGCTCTACGAACGAGGATATTTCCCGGGTGCTCGGCGTGAGCATGCGAAAAATCGATCGCGTGAAGAAATGCTTTGTGGAACGTGGCCTGGAAATCGCACTCAACGGAACGAAAGGACAGCGTGTTTACGAAAAGAAGGCCGACGGCGATTTTGAGGCCCATCTGGTTGCTCTCTCCTGTAGTGAGCCTCCGGAAGGCTTTGCGAGGTGGTCACTTCGCCTATTGGCGGACCGCGTCGTCGAACTCGAATACATTGAGAGCGTCTCGCACGAAACAGTGCGCCGCGTTCTAAAAAAAACGAAATCAAACCCTGGCAGAAAAAGGGATGGGTAATTCCGCCGGATAACAACAGCAGTTTTGTCGCGCACATGGAACGGGTCTTGGATGTCTACAAGCGCCCCTACGACGCACGCTTCCCGGTCGTCTGTATGGATGAAACACCAAAGCAATTGATTGCCGAGACCAGGACTCCGGTCCCCGGCCGCGACCCGGGCGAGCGGCCCGCTACGACTACGAATACAGGCGTTGCGGGGTATCGAGCATTTTCCTTGCCAGCGAACCGCTGGCGGGCAAACGTATTACTGCCGTCACCGAGAGAAGAACCAAGCGAGACTGGGCCCTCTTTGTCGAACAGATTGCCACGCAGTACAAGAGCGCCAAAAGAATAACGCTCGTCATGGACAACTTGAACACGCATGTGCCGGGTGCGCTCTACGAGACGTTTCCTCCAGAAAAGGCGAAGGCACTCTGGAACAGATTTACCTTTGTCTATACTCCCAAGCACGGAAGCTGGCTCAATATGGCCGAAATCGAACTGAACGTGTTATCTTCGCAATGTCTGACGCGAAGGATTGACGATCGTGAAGTTCTCAGGCGAGAGGTCACGGCATGGCAAAAGCATCGAGACAACAAAAACGCCAAGGTCAATTGGCAATTCACGACCGAGAACGCACGGATAAAACTGAAACGTCTTTATCCGACACTCGACGGTTGACTAGACATTAGTTATTCGCGTCGTATTTATTATTCAGAGCACGCGTGACTAGCTCTCCGTTTAATCGGAGCAAGACCAATTCAAACTATTTTATTGAGAATTAAGAAAACCTACGATGCCAGTGTGCCCTCTCTGATTCGCCCACTCTTCTGCAGTCAACAAGTTGTAGGTAAATTCTGTATTAGCACTTGCTTCAACCAATAATTTGACAACATCAAGGTGGCCAAATAGAGAAGCACCCACCAGTGGTGTCCAACCGTCTTGATTAACGCGATTCACATCGGATCCTGCGTTGATAAGTAGTTGGACAATCATAGCGTCGCCTTGGACAACGGTGGCCAGCAACGCAGTATTACCCAATCTGTTCACGTACGTCGCGTCGGCGCCTTCTTCCAGTACCAGATCTACCGCCGTGAGGAGACCGCTTGAGAGCAGCCCCGCGTCAAATACAATTTCATACCTGTCGGCTGGTTTTATTCCATAAAAGAGCAGCGCTCACTTTGCCGAGTTGCCGCTGCGAAATGAAACGTTTTATCTGGACGAAATTGACTATTTTTGAGCGTCAAATAAACGTTGAGATCCAGGCATATTTTCCACTAAGAGGCCTATGTACACCGGACATCTTTCGCGCCGTTTCCTGGTAACGGTCACACTGATGTGTCTCGGACTGTTCGTGCGCATGGGACGCGCGCAAACGCGCACCGAGCCGTTCAGCACAATCGAAATGGGTCTGGCCGGCGCGGCGATCGTTAATCACAATCTCCCGCACGAATTCTGGGCACCAAGCG